>CAKTVN010000291.1 GCA_934623545.1 uncultured Oscillospiraceae bacterium | reverse complement strand
GCCGGAGGCACAGTTGCGGTGTTACCGCATAAAACGGCACTGCGGTGAATCCGAAGAATGCAAATAAATAAGATTCTGAAGGAGGCAAATAAGGAAATCCCTTTTCGCAGCGCGAAATTTGTGCTATGATAAAAGCAGCTTTGAAAACCGAAGCCGGAGCCGCGCGGTGCGATCGCCTGCGGCTGCGCAAAAATAAAAACAGGGGGACGACCCGATATGAAACTTCAGAAAAGAGCGTTCGGCGCATTGAAGGACGGCACGCAGGTGAGCTGCTGGTCGATGGAAAACGAGCACGGGCTGTGCGTTGAAATTCTGGACTACGGCGCGACGGTGCGCAGCATTCTGGCGCCGGACCGCAGCGGCAAGCTCATCGACGTGGTGCTGGGCTATGATACGATCGAGGGCTATACGGAAAACCCGGGCTACATCGGCGCGACAGTCGGGCGCTTCGCAAACCGCATCGGCAAGGGCGTGTTCGAGCTGAACGGCAAGACCTATACGTTGGCGGCGAACGACGGTCCGAACCATCTGCATGGCGGCAAGGTCGGCTTTGACAAGCACATGTGGCAGGTCGACGAGGAAGCAGACGGACTGCGCTTCAGCCGCGTTTCGCCGGACGGCGAGGAGGGCTATCCCGGTACGCTGCGCGTCTGCGTGAAATTCAGCTGGAAGGAAAATGAACTGCACATCCGTTATCACGCGGTGAGCGATCAGGACACGATCTTGAATCTCACGAACCACAGCTATTTCAATCTCGATGGGCAGGGAAGCGTACAGGATCAGCTGCTGATGATCCACGCAGAAGCCTTTACACCGAATGACGATAGCTGTCTTCCGCTCGGGACCATCGTCCCGGTCGCCGGGACGGCAATGGATTTCCGGACGCCGAAGCCCATCGGACGCGACGCCGACAGCGATGAGGCGTGCGTCCGCA
The DNA here is from genome assembly GCA_934623545.1 of uncultured Oscillospiraceae bacterium. GTDB lineage: Bacteria > Bacillota > Clostridia > Oscillospirales > Oscillospiraceae > CAG-170. Next base: position 1,510 of record CAKTVN010000291.1, on the reverse strand, counting down.
CCAGCTGCGGCTATGACGCGAACTTTGTGCTGGAGCCGGGCGCGCCGGCAGCGGTCGCAAAATCACCGAGAACTGGGATCGTGATGACCATGACGACGGACCAGCCGGGCGTGCAGCTCTACACGGCGAATCATATGCCGCCGCGCATCGGGAAAAACGGACAAAGGTACACGCACCGGGCGGCATTCTGTCTGGAAACGCAGCATTTTCCGGACTGCATCCATCATCCGGAGTGGGCGAGCTGCGTGCTGAGGGCAGGGGAGGGCTTTGACAGCGAGACCGTCTATGCCTTCTCAGTGGAGCGGTAAGGCGTCAAATCGATAAAAATTCAGGGAAGCTCTGACGAAATCAACGGCTGTGGATTTATTCAGAGGTTCCTCAACAAAAGGAGCCGGAAAAATGAACGTCTGGTGCAAGCGCCTGCATTGCGGGGATGATCTGCTGGAAGAGATCAAGCGGCTGGCGTGGGAGGAAAAAATCGAGGCGGCGGTCGTGCTCTCCGCGGTCGGGTGTGTTTCATGCGCGCGCGTGCGTGACGCGTCTGGCGTCAATGTCCGCGAGATCGAGGAGCCCTGTGAGATCGTTTCGCTGAACGGGACTGTCAGCGCGGCGCGGTGTCATCTGCACATCGCGCTGGCGAAGGAGGATCTGTCGACGGTCGGCGGGCATCTGATGCCGGGGTGCATTGTGAACACGACCTGCGAGCTGGTGCTGGCAGATCTGGACGGATGGCGCTTCGGCGTTGAGGCGGACGAGGCGACCGGCTATGACGAGATCGTGTTTCAGGAGACGGAGCGGGGGATCGAAGCGTGAAAAGCACCGTAAAAAATACGAGCCTCTGCTATCTGGAGCGCGGTGGGCAGTATCTGATGCTGCACCGCGTCAAGAAGGAAAACGACCAGAATCACGACAAGTGGATCGGCGTCGGCGGCAAGTTCGAGGAAGGGGAGAGCCCGGAGGACTGCGTGCTGCGCGAGGTCCGCGAGGAGACCGGCTTGCGGCTGACGCACTGGCGCTACTGCGGGATCATCACGTTCGTGCTGGACGACTGGACGGAGTATATGCACCTGTTCTGCGCAGACGGCTTTGAGGGGACGCTCCGCGAGTGCGATGAGGGCGTGCTGGAATGGGTCGACAAGGCGACCGTCCGCGCGCTGCCGATGTGGGAGGGGGATAAGATCTTCCTCGATCTGATGGAGGCGCGCCGCCCGTTTTTCTCGCTCAAGCTGGTGTATGAGGGCGACGTGCTGAAGCAGGCGGTGCTGGACGGAAAGCCGCTCCGCTGACGGCAGCAGGACAGCTTAAAAGCTGCGGTCCGGCAAGTATCGCCGTGACCGCAGTTTTCGCTTTACTTTTTCGGAACGGTCTGCTATAATACTCAGGCAAAGAAAATTGCTTCTATGCGCTCGTAGCTCAGTTGGATAGAGTGACAGACTCCGACGTTTCTGCCCCATTCGGCTGAGAGAAGCCCAAAGCCGTTGATACGACTGGACTTTTCGGGTGTGAGAGC
>CAKTVN010000290.1 GCA_934623545.1 uncultured Oscillospiraceae bacterium | reverse complement strand
CCCGCATCCTCCGGATGCGCTTATTTTACGCCCTCCGGGCGCAAAAGCGGCGTCACCCCTTCGGGGTGACGAAGCCCCGCGTCCTCCGGGCGCGCCTTTTTATGAACATTTTGTAAAATTCAAATCCTCCTTCTTGACACCGGTGCGGGCTTGCGCTAATATGTGCTTTTCAAAAAGTTTTTTGAAAAATCAGGAGGCAAGCCAATGGAATCTGTGTCCCGCCCCTATGTCGTGGGCGTCGGCGGCGCCAACATGGACATTCACGGTCGTCCCAAAAACGCCATCGTCATGCACGACAGCAATCCCGGTCACATGAACAGCTCTGCAGGCGGCGTGACGCGCAATGTCTGCGAAAATCTGGCGCGGCTCGGCGCGGACGTGCGCCTCATCTCCGCGGTCGGTGACGACGTTTACGGCGAAATGATCCGCCGCGAATGCGCCGCGGCAGGCATCGGTCTGTCCGAGCTCTGCATCGCCCCCGGCTGCACCTCCTCGACCTATATCTCCATCCTCGACGAGCACGGCGATATGCTCGTCGCGCTGTCTGACATGACGGTTTTGCAGGAGCATCTGACACCGGACTATCTCTCCCGGCGCGCGGCGCTGCTGCAAAACGCCGCCATTGTCACCTGCGACCCGTGTCTTCCGGAGCGGACGCTCGTCCGGCTGCTGGACCTGTGCGAGGGGCATACGCCGGTCTATGTCGACCCGGTCTCCACCGCCTATGCGCGCGTGCTTGCGCCGCACATCGGAAGGTTCCACACCGCGAAGCCCAATGTGCTGGAGCTCGAGATTCTGAGCGGTCAGCGCATCGAGAGCGAGGCGTCCCTCCGCGCGGCGGGCGAACGCGTGCTCGACATGGGACTTAAACGGCTGCTGGTCAGTCTCGGCAGCGAGGGCTGCCTTTACATGGACCAAAGCGGAGCCGTCCTTCGCCGGAAGCTGCGCCCCGTTGAGCAGATGGTCAACGCCACCGGCGCGGGCGACGCGTTCATGGCAGCCACCATCTACAGCACGCTCTGCGGCTTTGACCCCGAAAAGACGCTTCATTATGCGCTCTGCGCCGGGATCGCCGCCATCTCGCACGAAAAAACCATCCACCCCGGGATGTCTGTATCCCTGATCGAAAAAATCTGGAAGGAGTATCAACCATGAACATCCATCAGTATCTGTCCGTTACCCCCGAAATTCAGGAAGCGCTGCGGGAAAAGAAGCCCGTCGTCGCGCTGGAATCCACCATTCTCAGCCACGGTATGCCCTATCCGCAGAACCTTGAGTTCGGTCGCAAGGTCGAGCAGATCATTCGCGAAGAGGGTGCCGTTCCCGCCACCATCGCCATCCTCGACGGCAAGATGAAGGTCGGTCTGAACGAGGAAGAGCTGGAGCGTATGTGCAAGGGCGAGGGCATCGGCAAGGTCAGCCGCCGCGATCTGGCGACCTACCTCGCGACCGGTATGCCCGGCGCGACCACCGTTACCACCACCATGATCATCGCCGCCTACGCGGGCATCCGTTTCTTCGCCACCGGCGGCATCGGCGGCGTGCATCGCGGCGCTGAGAAGACCATGGACATTTCCGCCGACCTTCAGGAGCTTGCCAACACGCCTGTGTGCGTCATTTGCGCCGGTGCAAAGAGCATTCTGGACCTCGGGCTGACGCTCGAATACCTTGAGACCAACGGCGTGCCCGTCCTCGGTCTGCGCACGGATGAGCTTCCTGCCTTCTACTGCCGCACCTCCGGCTTCAAGCTGGACTACAACTGCCCGGACGAGGAGACCGTCGCCCGCATCATGAAGGTCAAATGGGATGTCGGTCTGCGCGGCGGCGCGGTCGTCGGCAACCCGATCCCTGAGCAGTATGCAATGGACCCGGTCCGCATGAACAAGGTCATCGACGAGGCGGTCCAGATGGCGAACGAGCAGCACATCCACGGCAAGGCGCTCACACCGTTCCTGCTGGCGCACATTAAGGATATGACCGGCGGCGACTCCCTCGCCTCCAACATCGAGCTGGCATACAACAACGCGCGTGCCGCGAGCCGCATCGCCGTTGCCTACACCAAGCTTTGATTTTTGGCTCAAAAGCCTGGATGCAGCGATGCTGCGTCCGGGCTTTTTGCGCGCCCAAAGAGGGTGAAAACCGTCACCCCCGGAGGGATGACGCCCTATCTGTGCCGCAGGCACAGGGGCTGCCGCGCCGCAGGCGCGGGGTTCTATCTTTTTTCGTGCGTGTAGGGGTGGACGACTTCGCGCAGCCGTCAGGGGCGCCGGAGCGCTACGGATGCGGCACACCCCTTGCGGGTGCTGCCCGCCCGACCACGCCAAAGGCGCGGAACTCCTTTCCGGATTCACCGGAAGTGCTGTTTTTTACAGCGACACTGTAATACTATTTTCTGATTAAATTCTTTAATCAGAAAGGTTCCGCCTTTGGCGTAACCGATTCCGTGATTT
>CAKTVN010000289.1 GCA_934623545.1 uncultured Oscillospiraceae bacterium | reverse complement strand
TCGTCAACAACCCCGAATCCAACATGGGCAACGCCATCGGCATCTGCCCCGTCCTCCAGCTCTATAAGCGCGGCATCCTGCTCGGCATGGGCACCGACGCCTATACAAACGATATGCTCGAGTCGCTCAAGGTCGCCCTGTGCTCGCAGCGCAGCCAGAACTGCCTGCCGAACGTCGGCTGGTGCGAGGTCACGGATATGCTGTTCAAGAACAACGCAAAGATCGGCGCAAAGTACTTCCCCGATCAGCTCGGCGTTCTGAAGGCTGGCGCGGCGGCGGACATCATCGTCATGGACTATAAGCCGTTCACGCCGTTCTCTGACGAAAACATCGACGGGCACATGATCTTCGGCATGACCGGTCGTCAGTGCCAGACCACCATCGCCGCCGGCAAGGTCCTGATGCAGGACCGTCAGCTCGTCGGCATCGACGAGGAAGCCGAAAACGCGCACATTCTGGAAGCCTCGAAGAAGCTCTGGGGCAGCCTCAATCACAGAGAGTATTAAGGAGGAAGCGTCATGTCTGAGAAAATGTATCCGATCCCCTTCCGTTCCCTTATGAACTGGATCGTCGAGGAATACGCCGCCAGCGGCGACATCTTCGGCGTACATAAAGCCTATCACGCCGACGGCAAGACGCTCCCCATCTTCGGCGAGCGCATCGAGACGCCGTTCGGTCCGGCAGCCGGTCCCAATAGCCAGCTCGCGCAGAACATCATCGCCGCCTACTTCGCCGGCGCGCGCTTCTTTGAGGTCAAGACCGTTCAGAAGATGGACGGTCACGATCTGGCGGTCTGCGTTCCGCGTCCGTGCATCCTTGCCGACGACGAGGGCTACAATCAGGAGTGGTCGACCGAGCTGGAGGTCCCGCAGGCGATGAACGAATACATCAAAGCCTGGTGCGCGCTGAAGCTCCTGTCGAAGGTCTACGGTCTCGGCGATCCGGACGGCTTTGTGTTCAATATGTCGGTCGGCTATGATCTCGAGGGCATCAAGGGCGAGAAGATCGACACCTATATTAACGGCATGATGGACGCATCGAGCACGGCGCAGTTCCGCGAGTGCCTCGACGTTCTGACCGAGCTGTTCCCGGAGGAAAAAGACTTCATCGCCTCCATCTCTCCGCGCGTCTCGCGCTCTGTCACGGTCTCGACGCTGCACGGCTGCCCGCCGCAGGAGATCGAGCGCATCGCCTCGTATCTTCTGACGGAAAAGCACCTGCATACCTTCGTCAAGTGCAACCCGACCATTCTCGGCTACAAGACCGCGCGCTCCATCCTCGACTCGATGGGCTATGGCTACATCGTCTTCGACGAGCACCACTTCAACGAAGACCTTCAGTGGGTCGACGCCGTTCCGATGTTCGAGCGGCTTCAGACGCTCGCGGACAAGCTGGGGCTGGAATTCGGTCTCAAGCTCTCCAACACCTTCCCGGTCGACACCACCCGCGGCGAGCTGCCCGGCGACGAGATGTATATGTCCGGCCGCAGCCTGTTCCCGCTGACGATTGAAATGTGCAATCGCATTTCCCGCCAGTTCAAGGGTCAAATGCGCATCAGCTTCGCCGGCGGCGCTGAGTTCTTCAACTGTGACAAGCTGTTCACAGCCGGGATCTGGCCCATCACCGTCGCGACCACCATTCTCAAGCCCGGCGGATACAACCGCCTTGCGCAGATGGTCGAAAAGGTCGAGGCGCTCCCCTACCGCGCCTTCTCCGGCACGGATACGGCAGCCATCGCGGAGATGAGCGCCGCGTCGCACAGCGACGTCCACCATCTCAAGCCCATCAAGCCCATCCCCGCGCGCAAGAGCACGGAAAAGGTCCCGCTGATCGACTGCTTCACTGCGCCCTGCAAGGGCGGCTGCCCCATCCATCAGGACATTCCCGAGTACATTGAGCTCTGCCGCAAGGGTCTTTACGGTCCGGCGCTCCGGCTCATCACGGAGAAAAACCCGCTTCCGTTCCTCACCGGCACCATCTGCGCGCACCGCTGCCAGAACAAGTGCTCGCGCAACTTCTATGAAGAGTCCGTTCAGATCCGCGACACCAAGCTGATCGCAGCCGAGCGCGGCTACAGCGCGCTGATGTCCTCCATCAAGCTGCCTGAAAAGGTCGCTGGCAAGAAGGCTGCCATCATCGGCGGCGGTCCGACCGGCATTGCCGCGGCGTATTTCCTCGGTCGCGCCGGCATCGAAACGACCATCTTTGAGCGTGAAGAGAAGCTCGGCGGCGTGCCGCGCTATGTCATCCCCGCGTTCCGCATCTCCGACGAGGCGCTGGACAAGGATATCGCGCTCATGGAAAAATACGGCGTAGAGGTCAAGTGCGGCGCACCCGCGCCCTCTGTTGACGAGCTCAAAAAGCAGGGCTACACCCACATTCTCGTCGCCACTGGCGCATGGCAGGCTGGCAAGCTCGACATCCCCGGCAACGTCAAGGGCGTCATCGGCTGGATGAAGGATAT
>CAKTVN010000288.1 GCA_934623545.1 uncultured Oscillospiraceae bacterium | reverse complement strand
AAGCGCTATTTCGCGTCCAGCGCCTCTTTTTTGCATACTTTTTTCTGGCAAGACAGAAAAAAGTATGCCGCCGGAGGTACAGTTGCGGTGTAACCGTAAAAGCAGCACTGCGGTGCAATCGCAGAAGCCTCCCGCATCCTCCGGATGCGGCACCCCCCCGCGCATTTCATGCGCGGATAAGGCGTCACCCTTCGGGTGACGAATCGCCCCGCGTCTTTCGGGCGCGGTCCCTCCACGCCTGCGGCGCGGCACTGCGCCCTGCCGGGCGCGAAAATGTGTCCCCCTTTCGGGGGAGATTTATTGTGCCAGCGCGTGCGCCAGCAGCGGCGCATTTTGCGCGTACAGCTCCGGCAGCTGCGCCAGCGGCAGCGGATTTTCGCCGCGTCCTGCCTCGATGGTAAAGCCCGGGCGGCAGAAGCGCTGAAGGAACCAGTCCTTGAAGCCCGCGTTCGCGGACTCCGGCGGGACCGGCTCCAGCGCGTAGCCGGACAGGGCGGAAAATTCCTCCGCCAGCAGCTGCGCCTGCGGCGGGGCGCTTTCGCCGTAGGTGTGATAGATCACACCGCCCTGCGTGTGATATGCCAGCACAAGATCGGGGCGGATGCAGCAGGTATAGGCGGCGAGCGCCGATGTCTCCGGCTGGTCGAGCGGATGCGCGCCCGGATAGTCCCGCGGCGCGGGACCGCAGAAGCCGCGCGCCGCCTTGAGCTGCCGTGCGGTCTCCCAGCCGGCGGGATAGTTGAGATTCAGGTCCACGCCGCGCAGATTGGCTTTCCAGCCCAACGGAAACGGAATTTCCGGGAAGCGGGCGGCGATCTGCTGCGCGGCGCGGTATTCTGCGCTGTCCTCCGCGATCGCGCCGGTCACGAGGTCGACGCCGTCCGGATTTACCATCGGCACGGCGTAGAGCATGGCGTTATGATAGAGCGCGCCCGCGTCCTCGCCGCCGAAGCGGTCCTTGCGGGTGAGGGCGTGCAGATAGCCCTCCAGCAGCTCCCAGCAGAGCATGGAAGTGATGTACTCGTTGGCGTGGTGCCCCGCCGTGAGCAGGACCTTCGTGTCGCCCTGACCGATTTGAAGCGCATGAACGCGCCGACCGCCCGCGGTGACGGTCAGCGTCTTGCAGTAGACAAACGGATACTGCGCCCGCAGCCGCCGCAGGCGCTCGTCCTGCGCGGCGGATGTGAGCGGCGCAGGCTCCAGAAACGTGTTCATAGTAAAAATCCCCTCCGGCATCAATATATGCCAGAGGGGACAGGCTTATGACTGCTTTTTGAAAAAGCGCGGGAAATTCGTGAGAAATACAGGCGCTTACAGGAACGCGAAGATGGCTTTCATGCAGCGGTAGGTCATATAGCAGTCGAACTTCGCGACAGTCTCATACGGCGCGTGCATCGACAGGACGGGCACGCCCGCGTCGAGCGTATCGATGTTGCGGCGCGCCATGAACTTGGCGACCGTTCCGCCGCCGCCTTTGTCGGTCTTGCCGAGCTCGCACATCTGCCACTTGACGCCGTTGGCGTTGAGCAGGCAGCGGATGCGCCCGACGACCTCTGCCGACGCGTCCGACGCGCCGCCCTTGCCGCCGGAGCCGGTGTATTTGCACAGCCCGACGCCGTAGTTGATGAAGGCGCTGTTGCGGCGCTCATAGACCTCGATGAAGTTCTCGTCGTAGGCGGCGGTCACGTCTGCGGAGAGGCAGAAGGAATTCTCAAAGCACTCGCGCAGCTCGACGCCCTGCGCTGCACAGAGATCCGCCATGAAGGTATCGAACGCGGCGGACTGCATACCGGACACGCCTTCGGAGCTGATCTCCTCCTTGTCCGCGAAGATGCACACTGCCGTCTTGGCGGGATGCTCGACGTCAAAGAGCGCGGCGAGCTCTGCATAGGCGCAGACGCGGTCGTCGTGTCCGTAGCCGCCGATGAGGCTGCGGTCAAGTCCGAGATCGCGGGCATTCGCGGCGGGGACGGCTTCAAGCTCGGCAGAGATAAAATCCTCCTCCACGATGCCGTATTTCTCGTTCAGGAGCTTCAAAATGGCGAGATTCACGCGGTCAGAGCCGTCGTCGTCACGCTCGGGCCAGCTGCCGACGAGGATGTTGAGCGTCTCGGCGGGGATGGCGGTGTTGAGCGGCTTCGCGCCCTGCTCCGCGCCGAGGTGCGGCAGCAGATCGTTGATGACGAGCTGCGGGTCGCCGGGGTCGGAGCCAATCTTGACATAGACCTCGCTGCCGTCGCGGCGGACGACCTTGCCGTGCAGCTCCAGCGGTGTCGCGACCCACTGATACTTGCGGATGCCGCCGTAATAATGCGTCTTGAAATAGGACATTTCCGCATAGAGCGCCTGATAGAGCGGGCGCGGCTTGATATCCAGCCGCGGCGCGTCGGTGTGCGCCGCGCCGATGTTCGCGCCCTTGGAAAGCGGCTCCGAGCCGATGACGGCGAGCATGATCGCCTTGCCGCGGTTATT
>CAKTVN010000287.1 GCA_934623545.1 uncultured Oscillospiraceae bacterium | reverse complement strand
AGATGGGCGTCAACATCCGCGTCACCTCCGGTCCGGCGATCGAAAAGGCGGGCGATCTGGCGGCGCTGCTGACAAACCTCGCGCCGGGGGATATCCTGTTCATCGATGAAATTCACCGGCTCAACCGCGCGGTGGAGGAGATCCTCTATCCGGCGATGGAGGACTACGCCCTTGACATCATCGTCGGCAAGGGTCCGTCCGCGAACTCCATCCGCCTCGATCTTCCGCGCTTTACGCTCATCGGCGCGACGACGCGCGCCGGGCAGCTCTCAAGCCCCCTGCGCGACCGCTTCGGCGTGCAGCTCCGGCTCGAGCTTTACACGAAGGAAGAGCTTTCCCGCATCGTGACGCGCTCGGCGGCGCTGCTCGGGATCGACATCGAGCCGACCGGCGCGGGCGAGATCGCCTCGCGCTCGCGCGGCACGCCGCGTATCGCCAACCGCCTTCTGCGGCGCGTGCGGGACTTTGCGGAGCTTTACTATGACGGCGTCATCACCCGTGAAGCCGCCGACCACGCCCTCGGGCGGCTGGAGGTCGACCGGCTCGGGCTCGATGCGATCGACCGGCGGATGCTCACGGCGATCATCCAGAACTACGGCGGCGGTCCGGTCGGACTGGAAACGCTCGCGGCGACCATCGGCGAGGAAGCCGTCACGCTGGAGGATGTCTACGAGCCGTATCTGATGCAGATCGGCTTTCTCACGCGCACACCGCGCGGGCGCTGCGTGACGCAGCTGGCGTATGACCATCTGCATCTGGAAAACAAAAACGGCACTGCGCCGGCGCAGCCGGAGCAGCTGCGCTTCTGATTGGAGTGGAACACATGGGAAAATTATTCGGAACGGACGGTATCCGCGGCATCGCCAACGAGACGCTCGACTGCGCGCTTGCCTACCGCATCGGTCAGGCGACCGCCATCTCGCTCGCGGAGCGCACGGCAGGCAAGCCGGTCGTCGTCATCGGCAAGGATACGCGCATTTCCTCGGATATGCTGGAGGCGGCGCTGATCGCGGGTCTGACAGCCTCCGGCTGCAACGCCATCCGCCTCGGCGTCATCCCGACCCCGGCGGTGGCGTATCTGACCGTCAAGCTGCACGCAAACGCGGGCGCGGTCATCTCCGCCTCGCACAATCCCTTTGAGCATAACGGCATCAAGCTCTTCTCCTCGGAGGGCTTCAAGCTGAGTGACGCGCTGGAGGACGAGATCGAGCGGCTTATTTTGCAGGAGGGCGCGCTCCCGGTCAAGACACATGAGGCGCTCGGGCAGGTCATGGATATGCCCTCCGCGTCGGAGGATTATCTCGACCATCTCGCTTCGACCGTCGCGCCGCTGCCGCGGATGCGCGTGCTGATCGACTGCGCAAACGGTGCCGCCAGCGCGACCGCGCGCCGGCTCTTCTCCCGCTTCGAGCTGAACGCGGACTTCATCCACGACACGCCGAACGGCGTGAACATCAACGACCACTGCGGCTCGACCCATCTGGAGGACCTCTCCGAGCGTGTCCGCGCGGGCGGCTATGCGCTCGGCATCGCGTTTGACGGCGACGCCGACCGCTGTCTCGCCGTGGACGAGACGGGCGAGCCGGTCGACGGCGACCAGATCATGGCGATCTGCGCGGACGTTCTGACGCGGCAGGGGAAGCTCCCCGGCGGCGGCTTCGTCGCGACGGTCATGTCGAACCTTGGGCTGCATAAATACTGCGAGGCGCATGGGCTGAAGCTCCTGTGCGCCGCGGTCGGCGACCGGAACGTGCTGGAGCTGATGCAGCGCGAGGGCATGGCGCTCGGCGGCGAGCAGTCGGGGCACATCATCTTCCTTGAGCATATGACCACCGGCGACGGGCAGCTCGCGGCATTGCAGCTGCTGTCCATTCTGGCGCAGTCCGGCAGGAAAATGAGCGAGCTTGCCAGCGCCGTGACGCACTATCCGCAGGTGCTTCTGAACGTGCGCGTCGGCGGCAACGACGAGAAAAAGGCGATCATGGAAAGCGCCGCACTGAAGCAGGAGATCGAACGGGCGGAGCAGGCGCTCGGCGGCAGCGGACGCGTTTTGGTCCGAGCCTCGGGCACGGAGCCGCTCATCCGCGTGATGGTGGAGGCGGGCACGGAGCAGGTCGCGCGCGAAACCGCGCAGGCGTTGGCGAGCGCCGTCGAAAATTTACAAAAAACCGGTCGTATATAAATTTATATTTATTTACTATTGACAAATGACGGCGGCTTGCATATAATGACAAATACAGGTGGATGGATCCGGCATGAAAATGCCGCAATTCTCCCCGCAGCCAGTGAATATCTGTGATGCCTCTTTTGCTATACCTCTTTTGTACTTAGTGATGAAGCAGTCCCCGCAGGATGCACGGCGAGCCCCAGCGAATGCAGCATAAGGCTGTTCGCATATATGAGTCCCTGTAACTACGAGCGCGAGCCGCAATTCTCAGGGCAAAATCACTATTTCGCTAAAGAGAGGTAAAATCCATGT
>CAKTVN010000286.1 GCA_934623545.1 uncultured Oscillospiraceae bacterium | reverse complement strand
TCGCGTCTCATAATGATCTTCATATTAAAAACTTCCATTCCATGAATGAAAGTTTTTAATTGAATATCAGTATAAAAATGCCCCGAGGAAACACCTGCTTCCTCGGGGCATCCTGTATTTTATATTATAATTGTAATTCCACCAGCGCGTATTCCTCCGTCCGCCGCGTTTCGCGAAAGCCCTCGCTCTGAAACAGCGCCAGCGCCGGGGCGTTGTCGAGCGCGATCGTGTCGCACAGCGTCTTCAGTCCGTTTCCCCGCGCCGCCGCACACAGCAGCCGCAGCCCGGCGCGCCCGTACCCGCGCCCGCGAAACGCCGCCAGAATGATCACATCTGCCAGCCATACGCCGAGTTCCTCGTCATAATGATACGCCGCATCGCCCACAAAGCCGTCCTCCGGCGTATGGAGATAGCGGTAAAAATGCGACCGGTCTGCGGGCGCGACCCAGCGTGCATACCACGACGCCCACTTATCCTCCGGAAACGAGAGCGTGCCGCCCCATTTTTCGTTGTAGCGCATCGTCTCCGTGTCCGCAAGCAGCGTCTGCCGGAACGAAAGCTCCGCCAGCGCCGGGATCTTAAGCTCCATTTCCATCGTTATGCTTCCTCCTTTTCGTCCGCATACTGGCTGTAGAGTGCCACATGGTCCTCGATGCAGAAATCACCGGTCCACGCCTTCGAGGTCACGCAGATGAGGCTTCTCCCCTCCGGGCTGACGCCGAAGCTCGCGCAGCAGTTCATCGCCTGCGCCGTGTAGCCCGTCTTCGCACCCTGAATTTCCGCGCCCTTCAATTCCTGATACTCGATGCGCGAAAGAAATTTGTTGAAGATTTTCAGCCCATCCGGGTGCTGCTGTGTCGGCTGGCAGGTATAATAGGTTGTCGAGAGGACCTCGCGGCAAATTTCGTTGTCCATCGCCGCCTGCAAGATGACCGCCATATCCCGCAGCGTCGTATAGTGCTCCTCGTCATGCAGTCCACTCGCGTCCACAAAATGCGTGTCTGTGAGACCCAGCTCTGCCGCCTTGTCGTTCATCAGCTCCACATAGGCTTCCTCTGAACCCGCAATATAGATCGCCAGCGCCTCCGTTGCCTCCGCGCCGGATGGCAGGATCGTCCCATAGACCAGATCGAGCAGCGGCACCTCTTCGCCGTTTACAAAGCCCGCCAGCGACGCGTCCGCCAGATACAGCGGGTCGATGATCTCCTGCGTCATGGTAAAGGTGTCGTCCCAGTTTTCGATCTGCTCGCAGGCGACCAGCGCCGTCATGACCTTCGTCATCGACGCCGGGAAAATGCGCCCGTCCGGATTTTTCTCCGCGATCACCGTGTTCGTGTCCGCGTCGATCAGGAGCGCACCCTCGCTGTAGAGCTGAAGGTCGAGCGTCTGCGTCGTCTCCGTCTCCTCCGCGTGCGCATAGCTCCGCTCCGGCTGCGGTGCCCCCTCGTCCGGGGTCTGCTCCTCCGGCTCGACCGGCTGAAGCTCCTGCGCGGGATGCTCCTCCGGCTTCGGGTCCGCTGCGGGCGTATTGTTCGTCTCCGGCAGCTGCGGCGTCAGCTCTGTCTGCACCGTCTCCTGCGTTTCCTGCGCCGGGGTGCGCTTCTGCATCAGCGGCTTCAGTGCTGTAAAATACAGCAGCGCAAACACGCCCGCCATCACCAGCACGATCAATCCGATCAGCGCCGCCGTCGCCGCGCGCCCGCCATTCTTTCTTTCTTCGCGTGTTTCCATGCCCTTCGTCTCCCACTGTTTCTTTCGACCCATCATAGCATATTTTTTGCCTTCCGTTAAGAGGTAAAAGAAAAATTCATAAATCCTCGTGTTTTGCCTCAAAATCAGTCAATTCTACTTCCGGTAGAACTGCCGTTTTCACCTGTAGAGCTGCCAAACAAAAAAGACTGTAGCTTTTCCCGCAAAAAAACGTTATGATAGCTGTATCGAACATGAAACGGAGGAGCAACCATGACTATGCCTTATCAGATCATTACGGATTCCTCCTGCGACCTGCCGCAGGAGCTTGCCGACGCCTATGGGCTGATCGTCCTTCCGCTGAGCGTCACGGTGGACGGCGTTACCTATAAGAACTATCTCGACGGTCGTGAGATCGGCTTCCATACGCTCTATGAAAAATACCGCTCCGGCTCCAAGACCAGCACCTGCGCGGTCAACCCAGACGCATTTATCGACGTTCTGGAGCCCTGTCTCAAGGAGGGCAAGGATGTGTTCTACATCGGCTTCTCCTCCGGTCTGAGCGCCACCTATCAGTCCGGCTGCATCGCCGCCGCGGAGCTGCGCGAGAAATATCCCGAGCGGAAGATCATGACCATCGACAGCCTCTGCGCCTCGCTCGGTCAGGGTCTGTTCGTCCACTACGCCGTTCAAAAGCAGCGCGAGGGCGCTACCATGGAGGAACTCGCCGCCTATCTGGAGGAGCTTCGCCCGCATCTGTGCCACTGGTTCACGGTGGACGACCTCATGTATCTCAAGC
>CAKTVN010000285.1 GCA_934623545.1 uncultured Oscillospiraceae bacterium | reverse complement strand
ATGCCACGGAAGATTTGAGAAATCGATCATATCCGGTGTGTCGCCCGCCACAATGGCGGTATTCCATATGGTAAACAAATCCATGTAGCTGCTGGACTCAAGCTGCGCGGAAAAGTCCAGAATCTCCACCTGATACTCTCGATTGCTCCGGTTGAACTCCCGCACCTGCGCGATGGTTTGCCCACCGGGATTGACCGTCGCAAGCGTCAGCACGGTTTTTTGCTCTCCGCTGGACACGCTGGGGCAAATCGCAGCGAGGGCCGGGATGTCGGCAGAATCGTCTGCAAAGACAAAGCTGCCGTTCGCCGTGCGACTGAAAGGTCGTCCACCCCAGACGTTGAGTTTTGCGAGGTCTGCAATTTTTTCTGCCGCGCCGGTCTGAAGCGGTACGCGGTAAAGGGCTGTGGTGTCCGTCATATAAAGCACGCCCGGCTCGTCTGCGCCATAGCACAGCACGGGAAGGCCGTTCGAGATACCGGAAATCGGGATCTGCTTTTCACTTCCCACGACTTGCAGCGCCGCGCCTTCTTCTGTGTCTGCGATGAACCACACCTGTCCGTCAGAATCCGCTGCAAATTTTTCAGTGAGCAGTGCGAACGGCTCCTGCGCAGTTAAATGCCCGGCGGTGTCAAAGCTGGAAAGCATCCCGTTCGAGAAGGTATAAAGAAGAAAACTGCCGTCACTGCTAATCAAAAACTCTGGCTCTTCGTTCAAGTTCATGCCATCGAGCAGGACTTTTTCCGTTACCGTTCCGTCTGCGTCCAAGCGTTCTACCGTAAAATCTGTTGTAAGCGATTCGCCATCGTCCGCCCGCCAGAAGCGGCAAACCAAGGCCCAGAGACTTCCGTCCAGAGCGGTCGCCGCGGAGGAAAGCGCAACGTCCCGTGCGCCATCCAAAGCGGGCTGGTAGCAGAAAGCTGTTTTCTGCTGTGCCTCCAGATCGTATTGGATGAGCTGCGTCGGAATGATTCCGTCGTCTCCAACCAGAAACCGGCCGCTTGCATCACATGGAGTAGCGACCACATAAACAAAGTTTCCGCTTGCTGGGAAAACAGAACGAACACGGTAGCCTTCGGTTGGCAGCTTTGTGTATCTATACTCGCCTGCCGCATCTGCGCTTATAAACTCGGTGCTCGGCGCAAAGATCGCGCCCGCCTGCCCCGCAGAGGAAATCTCATGCTCCGGTAGCTTGATTGCAGCGTTTTTTTGAGATGTTTCTTTGCTGCACCCGCAGAGCATTAGTAATAACAAAACCGCAAAAACGATACCTATGCATTTGAGGAAGTTGTTCCTTTTTTTCATGTTGGCTCTCCTAATGCTGTTATGGGGCAGAGATGTGACATCTCTGCCCCATGTCGTTTACTTGTTAATCTGTACTAAGCTCTCCGTTGACATAGTCACCGTGGGAATAGCCTGTGTGGATAGCATATACGCCGCATACCCAGTTCCCAGAGTTGAATCTTCTCGGGAAAGATTCTCCATTAAAAATCGTGGCGTAAATATCGCCAGACGTAGAGGGCGAAGACCGGAACCGGACGTCCGACTTTGCAACAACATAGTAATGCGGGCTGCCCATTACACTGAGCAAATCCGAACGAATGTAGCCTGTCAATCCGGTATTTGTATATTGAACTTCGTACCAGTTCCAATTCTTTCCTACGATATGGACGTACGTTCCCTTTGTGAGAGAACCAAGGTAGGTACTGTCTTCCGCATTTGACTGCCGGATATTGCAACCCCCTTCCGCTTTCACGATTCCGTACCAGGGCTGAGACGGTGTCGGTCTAGTATCAGATGCAGTGTAGTACGCGAAGCAGGTTGGAATCATCGACACAGCAAGCGCCAGTGCCAGTACGATAGCAAAAAGTCTTTTCTTCATTTCTTTCACCTCATAGTCAGTATTAGTTGGTGGGGTGGAGTCACGTTACTCCGCTTGCTCATGATGATCGATTATTTATAGCCCACTGGAATCACCCCTTTGCGTATCGTTTCTGGTACCGATTATACCTACGCCAAAATGCACTTCAACAAATCGCGCACGAATGATGGTTTTTTCGTCACGAAAGCAGAATTCTCGATGGTCGCACGGCGCAAAAAGTCTCCGCAAGGCTCAGCCCTGCGGAGACTTTTTGAAAATCGATGATAAACATATGTCAGTCAGCATCTGTGAATAGTGCAATCAGCTTTTGCAATATTTGAAGCTGCTGTTCAGATAGCTGTGGAGACCGGTTCGTGGGGCAGCGAAACTCCGAAATCAGTTCATCTAACAATTTCGCTTGAGGTTCCGTCAAGTCCTTCGCTGTATAGGTGGGTGTTTCCTCGTTTCCAACCAGATAGTCAATTGATATCCCTAACGCCAGCGCGATGCTCTTTGACACATCAAGCGGCGGCAGCTGCACGTTTGATTCATAGCTGCTCACGGCTGAAACGCTCTTGTTTATGCGTCCTGCAAGCATTTTTTGTGTCAACCCTCTTGATTTCCGTAATTTCT
>CAKTVN010000284.1 GCA_934623545.1 uncultured Oscillospiraceae bacterium | reverse complement strand
CTTCCCGGCAGCGCCTTGAGGCTTTTTACATCGTCCTTGATCTCGGTCACGTTCGCCTCGATCGTCTCCTGCTTCGTTGCCAGCACCTCTACAGAGGTCGCCAGCTGATGCAGCGCCTTGTTGTCCGCCTCCAGATCATCGATCCGGTGCGTATTGCTTTTCGCCCGTTCCTCGAGCTTCAGGATCCTTTCGTTCAGCTCCTCCATTTCTCCGTTGTTCCTTTCCGCAGCGCACCTTTATCCTCCCGCGCAGGACGCCGCCTATATGCGGTCCGTCTCCGTGCGCGACTATTTCATGCGCTGCTGTTTCCATCGTTTTTGCCCGTGCGCCGCGTCCGGCATTTCCAGCCGCGCAGCCGCCTCCTGGCATTCTCTGCTGCATTTCCAGCAGACCAGCGTTCCCTCATACGGCAGCTCCGCGCCGCAGCACACGCAGCGCTCCATTTTTGCCTCAGAGAGCTTTGTTCCTTTTACGACCATTTCTCCCACCGTTCCTTTCCCGGCATGAAAAATGCCGTCCTGTCACACTTGACAAAGCGGTGCGTTCGGCTATACTGGAATCAGAAAGGGCGCTACAGATAAGTGGTTAGCCCCTCACATGGTCATTGAAGTAATCGCCGACTGTTCGAGGGTGCGGCGATTACTTCTTTTTTACAATCTGGAGGACCAGACTGACGATGCTGATGATGACAGATGCGAACAAGAAAAGCTGTTCGTATGTAACCATTTGGCATCCCCCTCTCATTGCTGGGAGGGGGCGAGAAGCTCCCCTCCCTCACGGAGGAGCAAACCGCCTTACCATTATTGCAGCGCCCTGCCTCATCTCTGAGGCACATCCATCCTAACACGGAACGAGCGCTTTGTCAGTTTCCGCCAGATCGGCGGATTTTTTTATGTCCCCGGTTCTGTATCCGCCACCTTCGCCCCGGCTGTGACCTCCGGCAAAAAGTCGCCGCTGACCTCCAGCGCCGTATAGCCCGGATACGTTTTCAGCTCGCCGAGCGCGAGCGTTTCCGTGACCGGCGTCTCACGCTGATACCAGATCGTGACCGGCGTGCCCGCCGCCTGCTGCGCCGCGAGCCAGGCTTTGAGCTGCTCCAGCGTGGAAATATCCGTCTTTTTGAACGTCAGTGCAAACATCTGCGCATAGCCGTCTGCATTGTGATACAGTCCCGGTCCGTCCGCCGAAAACGTGCGGTCCTCCGGGAAGCCCGGAGTCCAGTATGTCCTGTAGCATGGGAAGTGCGAGCATACGCGGATCGCGCGCGGGTTATTCGCCTCCGGGACGTCGAGCTTCGCCCGTGCATACATCCAGAACGCGGTAAACTCCACGCCTGCCGCATCAGTCCGATCTGAACTCTTGACCCAGTCCTCGCCTCCGCTCAGCTCCAGCACGCACACATTGCGCGTGACCCTCCAGCTCCCGCCGCTGAGGTGCTCCGCCGTGTCCCGGATGCTCGTCCCCGGGATCGCCCGCAGCTCCGGCAGCGCTGCCGCCGATTGCTTCGCGCCGTCCCGGCTCCGGCTTTTGAGCGTTCCGCCGCCCGCTTGAAGCGTCACCGGCGCGTCCCATTTTGGTCCCGGGACGCTGTATGGGATATATGTGTCCGTATTCGTCCCCGGCTGTACGATCATGATGTTTGAGACCTTGAGCTTCGAGCTGTTCAGCGTGACGGTCAGGCTTGTCAGCGGCTGGTCGATCTCCATCGCGAGCGTCACATGACCGTTGCGCGTCTTCGGCAGCGCGAATGCCTGCATGATCTCAAAATCGTCTCTTCGCGCGTAGATATACCGGTCATTGGTCGCGCCGTCCTCCAGGATTTCCAGCTCGAGTGCCAGCGTATAGCTCCCCGCCGGGATCGTGCCCGCGGCGTAAAATGTCAGCCATCCGTTGGAAAAATTTGCATCTCCCGGACTGTCGCTGTCCGTATTGCCCTGCGCCGAAGCGGACAGGCGGTCGCTCGCGATCGAAATATCCGTGCTGTTGTCTGCCTGAATGACCGCCTGCATGGAAAAGAGATTGACCGGCGCGGGAACATCCTGCTTTCCGGTGCCCTTCAGCGTCACATCCAGGACATCGTTGTACGTCCCGTCCCACGCGCACGGAGCCGCCTTCGCGACCGGGCTCCACCCAGCCACGAGCTGCGTTCCCTTATAGAGCTTTGCGGGCTTGTAGTCTCCGCGCACAAAGACAGCGTTTTTGCTTCCGCGTTTCAGCATCTTCTCACCTCACGCATCCGGATACACGCCGTACCACTTGCCTTCGTCCAGCGTCCCCGCCGCGCTCGCCGCTGCATATTCGGACTGCGACAGCGCCGTGATGTCCACCGCGCCGGTCTCGCCCTTCTCGCCTCTCGACGGCTTGCCAGTGTCCGCTCCGTCCAGAAACCAGTTGCCATTCTCGCCGATCTCCGGTGTCTTTCCGTTCGTCCCGTGCTTGATGAACGTGCCGTACTGCGCGCTCTGGTTTCGGATGGAAATGTACACGCCGCCGGTCATTGACTGTACCGTGATCGTCGGGCTATATCCGGCATCAC
>CAKTVN010000283.1 GCA_934623545.1 uncultured Oscillospiraceae bacterium | reverse complement strand
CTGCTGATCCAATACGTGTAAAATTTAGCACGAAAACCGCGCATTTTCAACAAAACGTCCATAAAAATGCCGTAAATTCGTTCGACATTTTTCGACACAGGGCGAAAGGGAAAACTTTTTGCATGTCTTTTTGCGCTTGTTTTGGCTTCGGGACTTGGCTATCGTAACAAAATGCGCGAAAAACTTTGCAGTCTGTCGCAAGACATGTTATTATATCTGTGATGCTTCTACGGAGGCACTAAGGGCGCTGCACAAAACGGCAGGCGGTTAGCTACACCATCCCGAAAGGGGGTGGAGCGTATGCCTATTACGATTACTTTTCATGTATTTACATACACGATCACGATAACCGTAAAAAGCAAAAGCCGCCACTCTGCCAAGTGACGGCTTTTAGCTATGCTGAAAGTCAAACCTTGAAGAGCTAACCGCTTGTCGCAGCGCCCTTTTATAGGCTCATTATATCGCCCGCTCCGTGCCATGTCAAGCATGAGAGCGGGCACTTTTCTAATACAGCGTCCACCAGTAATCAAGCAGACGGCGGTAAAAGCTGCCTTTCTCACGAACGCTCCGGCAATTGCGGCATCTCCGGCCGGTTTCCCGCTTGATCCATCTCTGACGGTTGCTGTTTTTGGGATACTTGATGTACTTGCCGGAATGCAGCAGTGTTTGGCCGTCAAAGCCCCAATCGACATATCCGCGGTGCGGTGCATAGCCGCCATAGTTGATGATCCGCAGTAGTCTGTCACTTTTTTGAACCTCTCGGAATCGACGCAGCCTGCGGCGGTCTTTGCTTCTTTGGCGCACCTCGGAAAATTCATTCGCCGAAAGAGCGGCGATTCTCTCGTTTGATACGGTTTCGGTCATAGACTTTCCTGCTCTGCACGACACGGGTGACCGGGGAAAGACCGTTCCAGCAGCTGCGTTTTGATGCATAGTATTTCCGCTGGTTGCGCTTGCTTCGCTTTGCCATCGGCGTGAAGTTCATTTTGTCACAGCTCCTTTTTAAAATTGGGTCTTGCCTTTTTCTTCCTTCTCTGGTATTCTGCAATACTACTCTTTTAAAGGAGGCGACCCCAATGAGCATGAAAGCATACCCTGTGATTGACCCTGTCGCCACGGGGAACAACATCCGGCGTCTGCGCATGGAGCGCGGCCTGACCGTTCGAGATCTGCAAAGCTACTTCGGCTTTGAGGAGCCTCGGGCGATTTACAAATGGCAGAAGGGCGAAAGCCTTCCTACGGTGGATAATCTGTATGCGCTGGGATATCTCTTTGAGATTCCGATGGATCAAATCCTGATTCCCACTACGGTAAAACTTCATATCGTTGGTGAGCAGCAGGCGGAGTCCTGCTGCTCCAGTCTTTTTTTACCCGGCTATTTTGGACGCGGCAAGGGTTTGATGCAGCTTCAACCATTTGCCCCGCCTGCGTTGCCGGCGGCGTGATATGTTTCGCAGCCAGTGATGCGTGCGGGAAGGAATATCCTTTTGCTGTTCTGTTCGTCTCGTCATCGGCGAGCGTCGATTGCTTACCTTACCATGGAGATGTCCGTTTGGAAGCGGGAACGAAAGTCTTAACGGGAAAACGGCTTTGACGAAAGAATGTTTGACGATGGCAGAATTGCCGGTCACTTTTCTATCTCTTATGTGAAGACTCGTAGGGTGAGCCAATCCAGTTGTTTCCTTTCGGAATTGTGCAGCGTTATAGTTCATCTGCACCTGAACCGGTATCCGCATTCTCTTTATCTTGCCGCACCCAAAATAGCCGGTCTGCGCCGGGGCTTTAAGTCCCGGTGCTTTCCGTGTATGCCTCAAATGCCTCAGCAAAGCTGGAATTCACATCGAAGGGCGGCGTGTATTCCACCTTGGAGGTGACAAGGGACAGATCAATTTTGGCAGAAGTTTCATCTGCCCTCTGATTGAGTTTGCCGAGAGCAGAACGAATGACCTTTCGATCATAGTTGATTGTGGTCACGCGCTTCACATCGCAGCGGTAGGCAATTTGATTTCCCTCGGCGTTAAAACGGTAGCCGGTGCCGCCGCCTGCGATTGTCTGTTCAGAGCTGCGCAGATCGTTCATCCGCTTGAAGGTGCGGGCAACGCTCTGGCGCACGGTGTTCAGGCTGACCTCGCTGTCCATGTCGATGTCCAGCCCGTCCTTCGCCTTGCGGATGGCAGCGAACAGCTTTTCCTTCTCGTCCAGCAGGTGCAGGAGGAAACGGGCGATGTCTGTGATCTGCTCGTAATACTCTGTATCCGGTACGGAACGAACGGTTTCGTCCTCCGCTTCGGCCATGACCTTGTGGCGCAGGTAGGTGTTCTCGACTTTTGTGACATTGGAGTCACGGTCGAGAATACTCTGTGCCTCGCCCATAAAGGACTGAATCTTATTCTGATAACGGAATGCTTCTTTCAGATTCATTGTGCGTTCACCTCTGTCTTTCCCTATGTTTTCTGACATCATTGTAATGCGAAGCTTCCGGGGTGTCATGGAACTCATAGTTCACCCAAGCTTATCTCTATCTGCGGGCGGTGCACAAC
>CAKTVN010000282.1 GCA_934623545.1 uncultured Oscillospiraceae bacterium | reverse complement strand
ATCCCCCTTTGCCATTCTTTCTTTCGACCGTCAACGGCGCTTTCTTTCTCATGCGAGAAAGAAAGCGGGGTTGAAACGTTCCCCGCACGCTGCGCGTGCGGATAAGGTGTCACTCCTCCGGGGTGACGAAGCGGACCCCGCGCTCTCGCGCGGAGTCCGCATTTATATTTGCGCCGCCATCGCGGCGTGATTTTTTGTCTGCCTCTTTGAAAAGATCATGCCTTTCCGGGTGGGGCAGCGACCCCATTTCATCTGTCTTCAGTCTCCTTCCAGCCCGTCAGTTGCCGAAGAAGTTGCCCCACGGGAAGCTCTGCCCGCCCTGCTGATACTGCTGCTGCGACTGCTGCTGGGTATCCTCTGTGTTCTCCTGCGGCAGAGCGGAGGTCGTCTGCTCGCCGACTGTCACGGTGATCTCGATCGTCTCGCCCTGGCGGTAGACCTTGAGCTTCAGCTCGTCGCCGATCGCCTTTTCGCCGACCAGCTCTACCAGCTCAGACGTCGTCGAGATCGTCTTACCGTCCACTTCCGTTACGATATCATTTTCCTGAAGTCCAGCCTTCTGCGCGGGGGAATCGTCCTCGATCGAATAGATCGCCGCGCCAGCCGGCAGACCATATGCCTGCGCTTCGGAGCTTACGTTGTTGATGCGCACGCCGATATAGGGCTTGGTGATGCTGCCGGTCTCGATGATGCTCTTGACGATGCTCTTGACGTGGTTGATCGGAATGGCAAAGCCAATGTTATCGATCGAGGCGCTGCTGCTGGAGCTGGAGCCGGAATACTTGGCGTTGGTGATGCCGATGACCTCGCCGTAGAGGTTGAAAAGTGCGCCGCCGGAGTTGCCGGAGTTGATGGCGCAGTCAGTCTGAATAAGGTCCATCGTCACATTGTTGGAGAAGGTGACCTCGCGGTCCAGCGCGCTGACCGCGCCGGAGGTGAGCGAGAAGGTCAGCTCGCCGAGCGGATTGCCGATGGCAACGACCGGATCGCCGACGTTCAGATTGTCGGAATCGCCGAGCACGACGGGCGTCAGCCCCTCCGCGTCGATCTTCAGAACTGCGATGTCGTTCGACTCGTCGCAGCCCACCAGCGTCGCGTCGTAGGACGTTCCGTCATAAAGCGTGGCCGTGATGGAATCGGAGCTCTCGACCACGTGGTAATTCGTCAGAATATAGCCGTCCGCCGAAAGGATGAAGCCGGAGCCGGCTGCCGCCGACTGCGTCTGATAGCCCCAGTAGTTCGTCGTGATCGAGGTGCGGATGCCGACCGTCGAGTTGACGTTCTGTGCGTAGACCTCCGCCGCCGTCATCTGCTTGCTGGTGTCGATCTGCGCGATGTTGATGACGCTGCTCTCGCGGCTGCCCTCATAGAAGGTGGAGGCTGCCTGCTGCGCGGGCTCGTCCGCGTTCTTTTCCGCAAGATGATCATGCAGTGCGCTTCCGCCGAAGCCCATCGCGCCGCCGACCAGCGCGCAGCTCAAAATCAATGCCGTGACCTTTGCGCCGTTGTGATTTTTCTTCTGCTGCGGCTGCTGTACAGGCTCCTGCCGGAATCCTTCAAATTCATTTTCATTTTCAAAACGATAATCCATAATGGACGCCTCCGTTCGTTTATTTCTTTTATGCCCCTGATTATATCGGCTAATTCTGAACGAAGCCTGAAATCCGGATGAATAATTTGTGAATTGCCGTCAAAGTCTGTAAACAAATTTTGAAGTCCCTCGCAAAAAGCGCTGTTTTCTGCGCCGTTGACTTCGCAGGCGCTTTCCGATATAATTTTTCAAAAACAGGGTGTATCTGAAAACTGAAAATGTGACCGGCAGCGAGGAATTTTCGCGCTGAGCAAGACATTTTTCCGCAGGAATACTGACGTATTTCAAGGAAAAATGACGCAGAGCAGCGCAAAAAGACCCGCTGTCCGGGTGCGTTGGGAGTTGGAAGAATACACCCTAGGGAGGCTGTCACATGAATACGATCTGGTCGACCTATGTCCAAAGCATCGGCACGCTGTATCTCTCGCGCCGCCTGAAATTTTCCGACCGCTTCCGGGCGCAGTATCAGAGCGTCTTTTCCATCGACGGCGGCAGCCGCATCCTCGAGATCGGCTGCGGACCGGGCGCGCTGGCGCAGTCGCTGCATAGATGGTATCCCGGCGCGCAGGTCTCCGGCATCGACCGCGACCACAGCTTCATCGAATTTGCGCGTGAAAACATCCCCGGCGTCTCGTTTTCAGAGAGCGACGCCACCGCGCTGCCGTTTGAAGCGCGCTCCTTCGACGTCACCATCTCCAACACCGTCGCGGAGCACATCGACCCCGCTCTGTTTTACGGCGAGCAGCGCCGGGTCCTGAAGGAAAACGGCGTCTGCCTTGTTCTGTCCGCGAGAAAGGGCATCCACATCCCCGCGCCCTGCATCGCCGCGGAAACGCCTTGGGAGCAGGCGCTCTGGCAGCGCGCCGAGCCTTATTTCAAGCAGGCGCATCAGAAATATCATGTGTGCGCCTATCCGCAGAGCGAAGCCGAGCTGCCGCGCTGCATGGAGCAGCAT
>CAKTVN010000281.1 GCA_934623545.1 uncultured Oscillospiraceae bacterium | reverse complement strand
CCTTTTCCCACGCGAATCGCTTCGCTGGATTCGCGCGGGAGCCCCTTCTTTGGAATCCCCTTAAAACGACCAAGAAGAGGGCTGATGCCCCCTTCTTGGATCATTCCCGGGGGTTTGGTTTGTGTAGTAGCGTATCCAAATCAACAAAAACGCGATGCAGATGCGAATTTGGATAGCCCAGCGTGGTAGTCGAAATACTCTGCGTCTGTTTCGACATCCATACGTCAAATATTCAACGGGCGCGAATCTAGCGACCCGTATTTTTTATCGTGCGCTCAGGAAACCCGATTCTACGGTCGCCCGAAGGGCGTTCGGACTACAGAAAATGGAACGATAACACGCAATATGTAACGACTTGTTTTTCTGCGCGTAAGCGCTATAGAACGCGTCCTGCGCCTCTTTTTTGCATACTTTTTTCTGGCAAGACAGAAAAAAGTATGCCGCCGGAGGCACAGTTGCGGTGTCACCGCAAAAAACGGGACCTCCGGTGCATCCGGAAAAGAGCCCCCCGCATCCTCCGGATGCGGTTAAGCTTCGCGCCTTTGGCGCGGCTTGCGCCCCCCGGCGCAAAAAATGTCACCCCTTTCGGGGTGACAAAACCGCGTCCTGCGGGCGCGGGCAGGCGTCCTTCGTCCGCCTCTTTTCAGCTGCGCCTCAATTTCCGAATCAGCTCCTGAAAATACTCCGGCAGCTCACACGAAACGGTCATCCGCTCGCCGGTGCGCGGGTGCACGAACGTCAGCTCCCGCGCGTGCAGACACTGCGTGTCCATGCCGAGCTCCGGCTTTTTGTGCCCATAGACCGTGTCGCCGAGAATGGGGTGGCTGCGCCACGCCAGATGCACGCGGATCTGATGCGTCCGTCCGGTCTCCAATTTGCACTCCAGCCAGGTATAGCCGGGAAAGCGCTCCAGCACGCGCCAGTGTGTGACGGCTTCGCGTCCGTCCTTCCTCGTGACGCACATTTTCTTCCGGTCCGCCGGGTCGCGCCCGATCGGCGCATCGATGGTCCCGCTGTCCTCGCGGATATTTCCGCAGACGATGCAGGCGTAGGTCCGCGCCAGCGTGTGGTCCTTGAGCTGCGCGGCAAGCGCACGGTGCGCAAAATCATTCTTCGCCGCGATCAGCAGCCCGGAGGTGTCCTTGTCGATGCGGTGTACGATGCCGGGGCGAAGCTCGCCGCCGATGCCGGACAGGCTGTCCCTGCAATGGTACATCAGCGCGTTGACCAGCGTCCCGCTCCAATGCCCCGCCGCCGGATGCACCACGAGCCCCTTGGGCTTATTGACGACGACGACGTCCGCGTCCTCATAGACAATGTCCAGCGGGATGTCCTCCGCCTCCAGCGCGACCTCCTGTACCTCCGGCAGCTCAAACTCCAGCGTGTCGCCCGCCGCAAGCTTCTCGCTCTTACGCGCGGGCACGCCATTGCGAAGCACCGCGCCGCTTTCGATCAGCTTCTGCGCCGCGCTTCTCGACAGCTCCGGCGCCAGCCGCGCCAGCGCCGCGTCGACGCGCTCGCCGCCCTGCTCAACGGTCAGCCGCATCGTGCTTTTCCTCTGCCGCGTCCGTCTGCTCCGGCTTTTTGTCCGACAAAAACTCCTTGTCCCAGATCAGGATGTAGAGCACCAGCAGCACCGCGGGGATGGTGATGAAAAGGTCGGCGACGTTGAAGGTCGAAAACCACGGGATGCAGATCATGTCGATGACCTCACCGGTCGCGATCCGGTCGATCAGATTGCCGATCGCGCCGCCGGTGATCGCCGCCAGCAGCCAGAGCTCCGGCTTTTTATAAATGTGCTTCTTCGCGACCGCCCATACAATGAACGCCAGGAACACCACCGCCACGACCACAAAAAGCCACCGCTTGCCGCTCAGCAGCGACAGCGCCATGCCGTCGTTCGTGATATAGTGCAGCTGGAGCCACCCGGGGATCAACACGACGGTCCGGCTTGCCAGCTGCGCTGCGGCAAGCGCCTTCGTCCACTGGTCCACCGCAACGATCGCCGCGGCAAAAAGCGTCAGAACAACATAAAACAAGGAACGCTCCTCCTTATATATAACAGGTGCCTTTTACTATAGCATACCTCGCTGCGCTTTGCAAATCTCTTTCCGCGCCCCATTCTGCGCCCGAAGGGCACAAACCGCGCCGGAGGCGCGGAGGTCGCTGCGTCCGGAGGACGCAAGTTCGTCACCCGAAGGGTGACACCTTATCTGCACGCGCAGCGTGCGGGGCACGATTCAGCCCCTTTTTCTTTGCGCGGCAAAGAAAAAGCCGCTGGCGGTAAAAAGAAAACGGCAAAGGGGGAGTTTCGATTCTCCCCCTTTGCAATCCCCCTTAAAACGACCAAGAAGGGGGTTGCGACCCCCTTCTTGGATCATTCCCGGGGTTTGGTTTGTACAAAGCACATTTCAGTCAACAAAAAACGCGATAACGATGCGTATTTGGACAGACTGGCGAGGTAGTCGAAATACTCTGCGACTGTCTCGACTTCCATACGTCAAATATTCAACGGGCGCACACGTAACGATACGCAAGGCGTATCGTGCGCTCAGGAAACCCG
>CAKTVN010000280.1 GCA_934623545.1 uncultured Oscillospiraceae bacterium | reverse complement strand
ATATGGTCGC
The DNA here is from genome assembly GCA_934623545.1 of uncultured Oscillospiraceae bacterium. Taxonomy (GTDB): domain Bacteria; phylum Bacillota; class Clostridia; order Oscillospirales; family Oscillospiraceae; genus CAG-170. The sequence continues at coordinate 2,567 of CAKTVN010000280.1, read as the reverse complement.
CGAAGGCACAGTTACAGCGTCGCTGTAAAAATGGCACTTCCGGTGCATCCGGAAAGGAGTTCCGCGCCTGCGGCGCGCCGGGCGGACAGCGGCGTCCGCCCCTACAAGTTTGCGCAAACAGGCAAAAGCTCCCCGCGCACTCCGTGCGCGGATAAGGTGTCACCCCTTTCGGGGTGACAAAGTCCCACGTCCTTCGGGCGCGGTATTTAGAAATCAGAATTACTATTTAGTACAATGCTTTCAAACACGTGCCGCGCCGCGGCATCATACTCCGCCGCAGCCTCCTCATTTACAGAAAACGTCAGTGCATAATAGGTGATCCCATCGCACAGGACGTCCGCACGGCAGAGCTGACCGCCTTCCGCGCCGGTCTGATACCACGCGAACTGGTACTCCGGCAAGCCGAAGCGGCGCGTTTTCAGGACCTGGACCTGCTCCGGCTCAAAGCCGCTGAGGCGGCGGATGACGCCGTCGAGCGAGCTTGAAAGGATGGTCTGCGCGCTGATCTCATACAGCCCGTTGGTCTGTTCGTAGCTCGCGGTCGTGCCGTCGTCCGAAAATACCGGCGCGAGCGCGTCATCCGGCACGTCAAAATCCAGACGGTAGGCGCCTTCGAGCACAGACGCCGCCTGCGCCGGAAGCGTGTCATCTACCGTTTCCCATACGTATTGCGCCGCGCAGCCGGAGAGTACAACCGCTGCAAGCACCAGAAAAGCTGCCATTGCCCGTTTCCGCATAGCAAATACCTCCTGAAAGGAATCCGTATCATGTATCTCTACCTGTCCATAATCAATGCAGCGGGGCTGCTGATTATGTTTCTGGACAAGCAGTTTGCAAAGCTGCACACAAGAAGGATCCCGGAAGCGGTGCTGCTCGGCACGGCGCTTTCGGGAGGAAGTCTCGGTATTCTTCTGGGCATGACGCTGTTTCACCACAAGACGCGCAAGCCGAAATTTTATATCTCGGTGCCGCTGATGCTGGCGGCGCAGTGCTTTCTGCTGCTGCAATATGCAGGTTGACCGGAGGATGACCACCGGCGGGATACGGGTGAAGCGCGCGGCTCAGTACGAGCTGATGGGGAGCGACTCGTCGTCAGAGCCCTTTTCCACCTTGCGGATCTGGATGTAATAGCTGTAGTCCGGGCTGACCTCAACGAGCACGCGGTCGCCGACCTTGTGCCCCATGACTGCCTTTCCGACGGGCGATTCCTTGCTGATGAGCCCCTGAAGAGCGTTCTGGCGGAGCGTGGTGACCAGCTCGATCTCCTGCTCCTCGTCGTCCTCCTCGATGTAGATCGTCACGCGGTCAAAAAGACCGACTTCGTCTGCGCCGGAGCTGGCGTCGATCACGGTCGCGGTCTTGATCATACGCTCAAGATAGCGGATGCGGCTGTCATTGCGGTTTTTCTCGCGCTTTGCCGCCTTATATTCAAAGTTTTCGCTCAGATCGCCGAATTCCCGCGCGACCTTTACGTCCTCAAGAAGCTTCGGGCGCAGCTCCAGCCGGCGGTAGTCGACCTCCTCCTGCATTTTTTTGATGTCCACAGCCGTTAATTCATCGTGCATAACGACGCCTCGTTTCCTTCAAAATCAGGATATATTTTACGCCCGCGCGCCGGATTTGTAAAGACGGCGCGCCGAAAATGTGATAGAATTTCCATGCCTTCATTGACCGGAAGCATCTATATGAAAAGGAGCCTGTCCATGCAGATCGTCGCAAGGATCCATACCGATTTTCCGACGAAGTTCGGCGTGCCGCGCCAGAGCGGACTTGCCGACGCGCTGGAATCGACCATTGTCTTTGAGCCGGAATTCCGCAATCCGGACGCACTGCGCGGGATCGAGGGCTTTTCGCACATCTGGCTCATCTGGCAGTTTGACCGTGCGCTGCGCGACGGCTGGTCGCCGACGGTCCTGCCGCCGAAGCTGGGCGGAAAGACGCGCGTCGGCGTGTTTGCGACCCGATCGCCCTTCCGTCCCAATTCCATCGGGCTGTCGAGCGTTCGGCTGACCGGGGTGGAGCTGCATACGCCGGACGGACCGGTCCTGCACGTCGCGGGCGCCGATCTGGTGGATGGCACGCCGATCTTTGACATCAAGCCGTATCTTCCGTATGCCGACAGCCACCCGGATGCGGTGGACGCCTTTGACGGCAGGCGCGAGGGGAGCGACCTGACGGTCGTTTTCCCGCCGGAGCTGGAGGCGATGATCCCGGAGGAGAAGCGCGAGGGGCTGCGGCAGGCGCTTGCCTGCGGACCGAAGCCGGGCTATCAGCATGACCCAGCGCGCCGTTACGGCTTCAACTTCTGCGGGCGTGATGTGCGCTTTACCGTGGATGGAGAGGTTTTGACTGTCGTGGAGGTCGTGATGCTCTGATTGCGTCCGGAGGACGCAAGCGCATCACCCCGAAAGGGGTGATGCCTCTTTTGCCAGGAGGGCAAAATCGCGCCCGAAGGACGCGGAGCTTTTTGTCACCCGAAGGGTGACACCTTATCCGCACGCGCAGCGTGCGGGGAACGTTTCAACCCCGCTTTCTTTCTCATATGAGAAAGAAAGCGCCGTTGACGG
>CAKTVN010000279.1 GCA_934623545.1 uncultured Oscillospiraceae bacterium | reverse complement strand
TTGAGATATGTGGACTTCACGCATTGTACGGCAGTTCCCACATTGGCAAACGTCAACGCATTCGGTTCAACGCATTCACAGCTGGAAATCAGAGTTCCCGCGTCTCTTGCGGATGCGTGGAAAGCGGCGACGAACTGGAGTTCGTTGGCAGACCAAATCGTGGGGGTGAGTGCAGAATGATCGTAAGGGAATATTACAAAACACGCTCAGACGGTGTGGAGCTGTACCGGACGTATTCGGACGCTGGCTATATCATCCGGCAGGAACAGACCGGCGCGGAGTATTCCGAGGCGATCGACGTTGACGATGCGCCGTACACGTACACCGAGACGGACACTCTGATTCCGCCTGAGACCGGCATGGAGCCCATGCCGGTATGACAGAGCGCTGTGTGTGCTGCGGGGCGGCGCTCCCGGCAGAGGGCGAGTTTCTCTGCTGGGCGTGCCGGAGTGGTATCAACAACCGGGCAAAGCCCGGAGGAAAGGAGATAAGAATGGACGATGGTATCCAGGCGCAGATCGCCTCTATTGAGGCGCGCTGCAAGAGCAACACGCACCGCATCGACGAGATCGAGGCGGACAACAAGGCGCTGCATCAGCTGGCGACCTCTGTGGAGGTGCTGGCGACGAAGCAGGAGACGATCGAGGCGAACGTGACCGAGATCAAGGACGATGTAAAAAGCCTCAAGGCGCTGCCGGGAAGCCGCTGGGAGGCTATCCTCAAGGCGGCGCTGACGGCGGTCATCGCGGGGCTGGTCGGCTTCGCGCTGGCGCGGATGGGATTGGGAGGCTAGAATGCTGCGTACAAAGGCGAAATGGAAAAAGGGCGAGATGGCGCGGACCATCGTGATCTACTGCCTGCGGGTGCTGTCAATGGTGCTGGTCTGGGCGGTCGGCGTCAAGACCTACGCGGTCATCCGCTGGGGCGCGACGGACATCAGCGACGTGCTGGTCTATGCGGGAAGTGCGTTCGGCGTGGAGCTGGTCTCGCTGGCGTGCAAGCGCATCTGGGCAAAGAAAAATGAGGGAGGCACATATGAATAACAACAAATGGTGGCAGGTCGTCATCGAAAATCTGTTTAAGGTCAAGTCGCTCGTGACGATCATGCTGACGATCGCGTTCGTAGTCATGGCGCTGGGCGGCGGCGTGGAGCCGAAGGACTTCTATTCCATCATCGTGATGGTGCTGACGTTCTATTTCGGATACCAGAGCGCCAAGAGCGAGGACAAGACTGGAACAACGGGAGGTGACAAAAATGATGACGTCGGCTGAGCTGGTCAAGCGGCACATTGATGTCGCAAAGAATTACAAGACCGTGTATATGTGGGGCTGCTTCGGCTTTCCGGTGACGGAAAGCATTCTCCGGGAGAAGGCGGCGCAGTATCCGAGCTGGTACACTGCGGCAAAACAGGCGGAGCTTCGGAGGTTCATCGGCAAGGGCTATTTTGGCTTTGACTGTGTCAACCTCACAAAGGGCATTCTGTGGGGCTGGAACGGCAACCTGAACGCTGTATACGGCGGTGCAAAGTACGCCGCAAACGGCGTGCCGGACGTCTCGGCGGACGGCATGATCGCAAAGTGCAAAAACGTGTCTGCGTCCGGCTGGGCGGATATGGTCCCCGGAGAGGGGCTTTGGGGTCCGGGACACTGGGGGCTGTACATCGGCGACGGGCTCGCCGTAGAGTGTACGCCCGCATGGAAGAACGGCGTACAGATCACCGCAGTCGGCAACATCGGAACGAAGGCAGGCTATAACACGCGGACATGGACAAAACACGGGCGGCTGCCGTATGTGGACTACGGCGGAACGGCGGCTGAGAAGAACGCCGAGATCATCATCAACGGCAAGACGTATCCGATCGACCGCCTACTGGTCGGCGGGAAGAACTATTTCGCGATCCGCGAAGTCGTGGACGTGCTGAATCAGTCCGGCGTTTGCTCGCTGGAGGTGTCCAACAAGGGTAATATCGCCGTGCTGAACAGTAAGTAAGCCCCACGCCGTCCTGCGCGCCGGAAGGAGGCGCAAATGTCAAGAGGGCGCGTACATCTACCATCAGACCTCAAAAATCTGCTGGCGGGCGATTGGGAGCGTGTCATCGGACAGGCAATGCTGGGGCGGGAGGACCGCGAGATCATCCGGCTATATGTGCTAGAGCGAATGCCGCAGATCGAGTTCGCGGCGGAGCTGCACATGGACCGTTCGACGGTCTCCCGGCGCATGGACAAAATCTTGAATGAGGCGCGCAGGACGGCGAAAAAGCTGAATATTGTGTAAAAAATCCCGGGGCGTTATGCCTCGGGATTTTTGCTATTTGAGATTGCACACAAACGCCGCATAAATGCACACAAGTGCAACCCTTAGATTTTCGGGAGGCTGTACACTGGAGGCAGAAGGAGGGATGCCGGATGGCGTACAATCCGTATACCGGTCGTTGGGAGATGGACGGCGCACAGCAGGTGCAGATGCAGCCCATGCCCCGAGCGCAGGTACCTCAAATACCTCAGCAGCCGCCGAAGCTCGGCGTGCTGACCGTCGCCAGCGAAGCCAGCATCAATAATTTGCAGATGCAGCCGAACGATAACGCG
>CAKTVN010000278.1 GCA_934623545.1 uncultured Oscillospiraceae bacterium | reverse complement strand
GTGCGGATATACGCCTTGTTCGTGTGCCGGTTGACGGTCAGCAGCAGCGCCATCGCGTGCTCCGCCACCGCATAGGGCGAGTACGCAGGAACACGGAACACATGGAGCTTTCCAAAGCAGGCTTTGGTATCCACATTGTTGAAGCCTGCGCACCGCAGCGCAACGACCCGCACGCCCAGATCATAAAGCTCGTTTACGACCTTCGCGTCCACTGTGTCGTTGACGAAGACGCACACGCCGTCAAAGCCCTTTGCCAGCTGAACGGTGTCCTCGCCGAGCCTCGTCTCAAAATACTTGATCTCAATGTCCGTTCCGGCAATATGCTCGTCAAAGCCGGGCTTGTCATAGGGCTTTGCATCAAAAAAAGCGATCTTCATATCGGTACCTCCGTGTTTTTCTTACAGGACTGTTATAGCGCCAAAATCGCATTTCGTCAATCGGTCCCGCGCAAAATGCGCGTCCTGCTTCTTCTTATTTTGGGCGCTTCGTGCGGATTCATACCGAAACCGCCGCAAGTCGTTGCATTCAGTGCCGGAATATGCTATAGTTCCCGAAAGTGGAATCGCCACGAAGGAGCGATCAAAATGTATTCGTTATTGCTTGCGCTGATCTATCTCGCTTTTATCAGTCTGGGGCTTCCGGACTCGCTTCTGGGCTCCGGCTGGCCGGTCATGCACGCCGAGTTCGGCGTGCCCGTGTCCTATATGGGCATCGTGTCGATGGTCATCTCCGGCGGCACGATCGTGTCCAGTCTCTTCTCCGACCGCCTGACCCGAAAGCTCGGCACGCCGGTCGTGACCGTCACGAGCGTGCTTCTGACCGTTTTCGCCCTGTTTGGCTTTTCCTGTGCCAGCCGATTCTGGATGCTGCTTATGCTCGCCGTCCCCTATGGGCTCGGCGCGGGCGCGATCGACGCGGCGCTCAACAATTACGTTGCCCTGCACTATAAGGCAAAGCATATGAGCTGGCTGCACTGCTTCTGGGGCGTCGGCACGATCATCAGTCCGTTTATCATGCGCTACGCGCTGACGCACCAGACCTGGAACGGGGGCTACCGCATCGTCGGCTTTCTCCAGCTCGCCATTGCACTGCTCCTGCTGGTCACGCTTCCGGTCTGGAAGGTCAACAAGGCGCGGTCGGAGGTTGCCGGAAAGAGCCTCGGTCTGACCGCCGCGCTGCGCATCCGGGGCGTACCGTTCCTTCTGCTCGGCTTCTTCGCCTACTGCGCGGCGGAAGCGACGACCATGCAGTGGGCGAGCACCTATTTCGTCGAGGTCAAGGGGCTCCCGGCGGAGCAGGCGGCGAGCTTTGCGGCACTGTTTTACATCGGCATCACGGTCGGGCGCTTTATCAGCGGCTTTCTCAACGACCGGCTTGGCGACCGGCGCATGATCCGCCTCGGCACGTGCGTTCTTGCCTGCGGCATTCTCGCGCTGGCACTCCCGGTCCGGTCGTATGCAGCCGCCTTTGCCGCCTTCCTTGTGATCGGGCTCGGCTGCGCGCCGATCTACCCCTGCATCATCCACTCCACACCGTATAACTTTGGCGCGGAAAACTCGGGCGCGATCATCGGCATTCAGATGGCAAGCGCCTATGTCGGCTCGACCTTCATCCCGCCGCTGTTCGGGCTGCTCGGCAATGCGATCTCCTTTTCGATCATGCCGCTGTATCTGCTCGTGTTCTTCGCGCTGATGATCGTGATGGTGGACATGACCTTCCGCGTCACGCAGAAGAAGGCGCAAAAATAAGCCGCCCGGCGCGGTGTGGACGACGTTGTAGTAGTGATCTGCGTTCCAGCCGTGATGGAGCTGCTTGGTGTTCATGGTGGCAAAGAGGTTCTGGATGGAAATATGAAATTTTCCACTGCCGGCGGCGGCGAGCATAGCAGAAGCTGCTTTGGGTTCAAGGGCGAAGGCGTCTGCTTTCTCGACGACTGCGGAAAAATGGCAGGAAGCAAGCAGCTATATCCGAACCTTTTTCCGGAGCAGGTATGGGCTTTGCAGTATGTTTTCCTGACGCACAGCCACACCGATCACTCGGGCGCGCTGCCATGGCTTTTAGAGCAGGGCTTTTCGGGGACGGTCGTCGCAGGCAGCGAGACCTTCGGGCAGCTGCCGTTTGCTCTTCCGAAGACGAAGCTGCTGTACTCGCTCCTGCCGCCTGTCGGGTCGAGGCTCCATTGAGGACGAAGCGGACACTGCCTGGGCAGCGTCTGGTATGAATTTACGCTGGAAAACACGGCGCTGCTTTCCTCCGGGAAGCCGGCGTTGCTTCCGGTCCCGAAATACGGAAGGGCACTGGAGCTGCTGGCGCTGCTGCGCCGCGCGCGGGACACGCTGAAAGCTGTGCAGGCGCAGCCGTTGACCGGCGTTCCGGAGCGTGGCGCGTGCTTTCTTTCCGATCCGCAGCTGAAGGATTCGGGATCAAAGAAACTTGCGGACGCGTTTCTTGCTGCTGGCGGCAGCCTCGTTATGCCCGCTGCGTCGGAGTATGGCTCCTACAGCGAAGTCCTGCCGCAAACCGGCAAAATGGAGCTGCTCCGCGAAAACCGCTTTTCCAGAGCCATTTCCTATCATACGCCGGATTTTTCTGCAAAGCAGGCGCTCATAATTCCATGGGTGTATCTGATACTGA
>CAKTVN010000277.1 GCA_934623545.1 uncultured Oscillospiraceae bacterium | reverse complement strand
GCGGAGCGGCGCTCGAAAAAAGCCGCACCGAACGCGCCATGGTCTGCCCCGCCTGCGGCAATACGATCTATCCCAAGATCTGCCCCGCCGTCATCGTCGCCGTCCACGACGGCGACCGCCTCGTCCTCACGCGCTACCGTGACCGCCCGGTCAAGCATCTGGCGCTCGTCGCGGGCTTCAACGAGATCGGCGAGTCCATCGAAGAGACCGTCCATCGCGAGGTTCTGGAGGAGACGGGTCTTCGCGTGAAAAATCTGCGCTTTTACAAATCGCAGCCCTGGGTCTTTACCGATACGCTGCTCTTCGGCTTCTACGCCGAGCTCGACGGCAGCGACCGCATCACCGTCCAAGAGGACGAGCTCGCCGAGGCGAACTGGTATGACCGCGCCGCCCTTCCCGAGGACACGAGCCATATGAGCCTGACTGCCGAAATGATCGAGCAGTTCCGCCTCGGGTGTATCTGAAAGCAATAAATAATCCGCCGCGCCTTTGCGGCAGCAAAACAGGAGGTCCGCTATGGAACAGGACAAGAACATCGAATTGCAGGAGCAGCCGCTCCACCCCGAAACCACGCCGGAAACGGATGCGGATACCGCCGCGCCGCAGGAGCCGGACGAAGAAGCCGTCAAAGCCGCCGCAGCCAATAACCGCCGCCGCGAAATCGTTCAGCTCGCCGCGGGCGCGTATCTGCTCTATACCGCCTATCAGCTCATCATGAGCTTCGTAAATGAATTCGGCACACAGGGCTGGACGGGCGAAATGATCCTCTGCATCGTGGGCGCGGTCGTATTCATCGGCGCGGGCGGATATTTCTTCGTCTCCCGCCTGCTGCGTATCCTCCGCCGCTACACCAAAAAAGACTGACACAAAGGAGAACACCATGAATTTTGACCTTATTCTGAATGTACTGATGCTCGTGTGCGGGCTGTATGTCTTTTATACCGTTCTCAAGCTCCGCATCGGCAAAACCCTTTTCAAAAACTCCCTGCTCGTCCCCAGTGACAAGCAGCCCTCCGACTGCCTCGACGAGCCCGGCTACATTGCTTACCTCACCCCGCGCCTGCTCGTCGTTGCGTTCTTCACGACCGCCAGCGGCATCGTCTATCTTCTCAACGACCTTCTGCCGCAGCCGCTGCTGCCCTATCCGTGGTCGCTGATCCCGACGGGTGTCGTGCTCGCGGTGCTGGTCTGGTACGCCTTCGTCAACCGCCGCGCAAACCGCGACTATTTTGGGAACTGACAGAGAATTTCCTGGCATTCGCCGGGATTTTTCTTGTAAAAAATGAGAACCTGTGGTAAACTGGAAAGGCTGAATCAAAATCTGGAGGGGACAAACTTGCCAACGTAATGAATAGAGGTACAACTGAAACTTACTTCACCAACAGGAGGAAACAGGTTTGTCTACCTTGAAAGAAGAGATCTCCCGGCGCAGGACGTTTGCGATCATCTCGCACCCGGACGCCGGCAAAACCACACTGACCGAAAAATTCCTGCTCTACGGCGGGGCGATCGCGCAGGCGGGCGCCGTCAAGGGCAAGAAAAACTCCCGCGCCGCCGTCTCCGACTGGATGGAGATCGAAAAGCAGCGCGGCATCTCCGTCACATCGTCCGTCATGCAGTTCCAGTATGAGGGCTTCTGTATCAACATCCTCGACACCCCCGGTCACCAGGACTTTTCCGAGGATACCTACCGCACGCTGATGGCGGCGGACTCCGCCGTCATGGTCATCGACGGCGCGAAGGGTGTCGAGCCGCAGACGCGCAAGCTCTTCAAGGTCTGCGCCATGCGCCACATCCCGATCTTCACGTTCATCAACAAGATGGACCGCGAGACGCGCGACCCGTTCGATCTGCTCGACGAGCTGGAAAATGAGCTCGGCATCGAAACCTATGCCTGCAACTGGCCCATCGGCTGCGGCAAGGAATTTCAGGGCGTGTACGACCGCCGCTCCAGCCAGCTGCTGTTCTTCTCCGGCATCTCCGGCAAAAGCCGCGCCGGCAAGCAGGAGGTCGAGCTGGACAGTCCCGCCGTCTCCGAGCTTCTGGGCGAAAGGCGCGCCGCGCAGCTGCGCGACGACGTGGAGCTTCTGGGCGCGGGACGCGATTTTGACATGGACGAGGTCCGCCGCGGGCAACTCTCACCGGTCTTCTTCGGCTCCGCGCTGACGAACTTCGGCGTCGAGCCGTTTCTGGAGGAGTTTCTCCGCATGACTCCCGCGCCGCTCGCGCGCGAGGCGGACTGCGGCGTGATCGACCCCTTCAGCCCCGATTTTTCCGCCTTCGTATTCAAAATTCAGGCGAACATGAACAAAGCCCACCGCGACCGTCTGGCGTTCATGCGCATCTGCTCCGGGAAGTTCGAGCGCGATGCCGAGTATTATCACGTACAGGGCAACAAAAAAATGCGTCTTTCCCAGCCGCAGCAGCTCATGGCATCCGAACGCGAGATCGTGGACGAGGCATACGCCGGCGACATCATCGGCGTCTTCGACCCCGGCATCTTCTCCATTGGCGACACCATCTGTGCCCCGGGCAAAAAGTTCCGCTTCGGCGGCATCCCGACCTTCGCGCCGGAGCATTTCTCCCGCGTCAGCCCGCGCGACTCGATGAAGCGCAAGCAGTTCATCAAGGGCACCGAGCAGAT
>CAKTVN010000276.1 GCA_934623545.1 uncultured Oscillospiraceae bacterium | reverse complement strand
GAGGTGAAGTTTGTTCCGACGCAAATCCCCCTTTGCCATTCTTTCTTTCAACCGTCAACGGCGCTTTCTTTCTCATGTGAGAAAGAAAGCGGGGTTGAAGATGCGATTACGGACGCAGTCCGTTCAAAAGACATGGCTTTCAGAGGCTCTTAAATATCGAGATTCACGACATACTTGGCGTTCTCTTCGATAAATTCCTTTCTCGGCTCGACCGCCTCGCCCATCAAAACCGTAAAGATCTGATCGGCGGCGACGGCATCCTCCAGCGTGATGCGCCGGAGCGTCCGCTGCTCGGGGTCCATCGTCGTCTCCCACAGCTCGTGCGGGTTCATTTCGCCCAGACCCTTGAAGCGGGAAATATCGACCTTCGCGTTCGGATTGTCCGCGCGCAGCTCGGCGGAGATCTTGTCGCGCTCCGGCTCGGAGTAGGCGACCTTTACGGTCTTGCCGCGCGTGAGCTTAAACAGCGGCGGCACCGCCGAATAGACATAGCCCTGCTCGATCAGCGGGCGCATGAACCGGAAGAAAAACGTCAGCAGCAGCGTCCGGATATGGCTTCCGTCCACATCGGCATCCGCCATGATGATGATCTTGTGATAGCGCAGCTTTTCCAGATTGAACTCGTCGCCGATGCCCGCGCCGAGCGCGGTGATGACCGGCTGAAGCTTGTCGTTTCCGTATACCTTGTCCGCGCGCGCCTTTTCCACGTTCAGCATCTTGCCCCAGAGCGGCAGGATCGCCTGAAAGCGCGAGTCTCTGCCCTGCGTTGCCGAGCCGCCTGCGGAATCGCCCTCGACGATGTAGAGCTCTGTCAGCGCCGGGTCGCGGTCGTTGCAGTCGCGGAGCTTGTCCGGCATTTGCCCGGATTCCAGCCCGGTCTTGCGGCGGATCGCCTCGCGCGCCTTGCGCGCGGCTTCGCGCGCGCGGTTTGCCATCAGTGCCTTGTCCAGAATGATCTTGCCGACGGACGGATTTTCCTCCAAAAACTCCGCGAGCTGCGCCGATACGATGGAATTGACCAGTGCGCGCATGGACGCATTTCCGAGCTTTGCCTTCGTCTGTCCCTCGAACTGCGCGTCGGTCAGCTTGACCGACACGATCGCCGTCAGACCCTCGCGCACGTCGTCGCCGGAGACCTTGTCGTCGGGCTTGATGTAGCCCTTTTTGAGCCCGTAGGCGTTGAGCACGTTCGTCAGCGCCCGCTTAAAGCCCTCCTCGTGCATACCGCCCTCCGGCGTGTGGATGTCGTTTGCGAAGGAGACAATGGTCTCGGCGAAGCCGTCGTTATATTGCAGCGCGACCTCGGCGGTGGAATCGTCCTTCTGCCCGGACATATAGATCACGCTGTCATGGATGGGCGTTTTGTTGCGGTTGTACCAGCGCACAAATTCTCGGATGCCGCCCTCATAGCACATGGAGTCATAGCGCTCCTTTTCGGGCTTTTCCGCCGCCTCGGGGCGCTTGTCCTCGATGGTGATGTGCAGCCCGGCGTTCAAAAACGCCTGCTCGCGCATTCTGGTGTGCAGCGTTTCGTAGTCATATTCCAGCGTGTCGAACATCTGTCCGTCCGGCTTGAAGGTCACCTTCGTTCCGTGCTTATCCGTCGTGCCAACGACGCGCATTTCCTGTGTGATGTGCCCGCGGGAGAATTTCATCTGATAGATCTTCCCGTCGCGGCTGACCTCGACCTCCAGCCACTCGGACAGCGCGTTGACGACCGACGCGCCCACGCCGTGCAGACCGCCCGAGACCTTATATCCGCCGCCGCCGAATTTGCCGCCCGCGTGCAGCACCGTAAAGACGACCTCCAGCGCCGGCTTTCCGGTCTGCTGCTGGATGTCGATGGGAATGCCGCGCCCGTCGTCGGTCACGGTGATGGTATTGCCGGGATTTATGGTCACGACGACATGGTGGCAGTAGCCCGCCAGCGCCTCGTCGATGGCATTGTCTACGATCTCATAGACCAGATGGTGCAAGCCTGAGCTGCTGGTCGAGCCGATGTACATACCGGGGCGCTTTCGGACCGCTTCCAGCCCCTCCAGCACCTGGATCTGACTGGCGTCATATTCTGTTTCGACGATGTTGTTTTTGATCTCTTCGCTCATAGGTAAACTCCTTTCCTTGAAAAGAGAAAGATTCTGACGATCATTCCGCCATGCGCTTTTGAAGCACCGCGGAGTTTGCTCTGGTCAGATAGACGCGCTGCTCGCCGTATTCCTGCGTCAGCACAAAGGATTTCGGCAGCGCGTCGGCGGCGTCGACCGCCTGACCGTTTTGCTCGGCGCGCGCGAGAAACGTCCGCGTCCGCGCCGACCAGGATGTATTGTCCAGATCAAAGACACCGATGACGGTGCTTTCCCGGACGGAAAAATCGAGTCCGATGGGGATGTACATAAAGGGGTCCTTTCTTTTCCGCGTCCAAAGGACGCGGGGCTTTTGCGCCCGGCAGGGCGTAAGCCGCGCCGAAAGGCGCAAAGCTTTTTATGCCCGGAGGGCATAATATCGCGCCGCAGGCGCGGGCTTTTTCCGGATTCACCGGAAGTGCCGTGATTGCGGTGAGACCGCAACTGTGCCTCCGGCGGCATACTTTTTTCTGTCTTGCCAGAAAAAAGTATGCAAAAAAGAGGCGCAGGACGCGAAATAGCGCTGACGCGCG
>CAKTVN010000275.1 GCA_934623545.1 uncultured Oscillospiraceae bacterium | reverse complement strand
AAAAGGAGGAACAACGAAACGGACGAGACCTGCCGCTTGCGGCGGGGCGAGGGATGTGAAGTTTGTTCCGACGCAAACTCCCCCTTTGCCGTTTTCTTTTTACCGCCAGCGGCTTTTTCTTTGCCGCGCAAAGAAAAAGGGGCTGAAACGTCTCCTCGCGTCCTCCGGACGCGAAAATGGGGCGGACAGCACCCGCAAGGGGTGTGCCGCATCCGTAGCGCGCCTGACGGCGCTGACGGCTGCGCAAAGTCGTCCGCCCTACGAACGTGAAAAGCCTCCCGCATCCTCCGGATGCGGTTTCCTCTGCGCATTTCATGCGCGGCATTGCGCCCTCGCGGGCGCACCCCCTGCCCCTTCCGGGGTGACAAAAGAGCCCGCCTTCCGGCGGGCTTTTCGTAAATCTCATTACGCCCAGACAAACCAGCAGAACAGATAGCCCACCAGCACCGCGATCAGCGTAAACGGCACGCCAATGCGCAAGAACTCCGACGTCTTGACCTCATAGCCCGCCTTGCGGAGGATGCCGATGGCAGCGATGTTCGCCGACGCGCCGATGGGCGTCAGGTTGCCGCCGAGCGTCGCGCCGACCAGCAGTCCAAAGTACAGCACGTGCGCGTCGCAGCCCATGCGCTGCGCGATGCCCGCCACGACGGGCAGCATCGTCGCCACATACGGGATGTTGTCAATGAATGCCGAGAAGAGCACCGACGCCCACACGATCAGCGTGTACATCAGGAACAGATTGCTTCCGCCGAGCTGGACCAGAATGCGGCTGATGTCGTCGATGACGCCATTATAGGTCAGCGCGCCGATCACGACGAACAGCCCCGCCAGCAGCAAAAGCGTCTCCAGATCAATGTCCTTCAGCGCATCCACGACCGGCGACGAGCTCTTTTTCCGCACGAGCGCATAAATCAGACCGATGATAAACACACCCATGCAGATGTAGCCGTTCGTCAGCTCCGGTCGGTTCGGCACAAACGACGCGAGGATGAGCAGCAGCACCGTCGCCAGCAGCAGCACAGAGGGCACATAGTCCTCGACCTTCGCCGGTTCTCCGACCATGACCTTTCCGCGCTCCTTGCGGAAGATCCACATGATGACCGGCACCGTCGCAAGCGCGCCGAGCTCGACCGCCCAGAAAATGCTGAGCTTTCCGTCCAGTATGATGAAGTCCAGAAAATCCATCTTGGCGTAGCCGCCGAGCATGATCGACGTCGTATCGCCGACCAGTGTCGCCGCACCCTGCAAATTCGAAGAGACCGCAATGCAGATCAGCAGCGGCACCGGACTCGTTCCAAGGCGCGTCGCGATCGCAAGCGCCACCGGCGCGACCATCAGAACCGTCGCCACATTGTCCACAAATGCAGAGATCAAGCCCGCAAAGACAGACAGCGCGACCGCGACCCACATGATGTTCGGCGTTCTGCGGAGCAGAAGATCCGCCATCCGCTCCGGCATCTTCGAGGCGATGAACAGCGAGACCGTTCCCATTGTACCGGCAAGCATCATCAGAATGTTCCAGTCGATCTGCGTCAGAGCCTCTGAGACCGGAAGCGCCCCCGAGACCACCATGATCGCAGCCGACACGAGCGCGACGAGATACCGCCATTTGGGCAGCGCGATCATGGCAACATACGTCGCCGCAAAGAGCAAAATGACAAACAATTTCATGACAAACGACTCCTTGTTGATGGAATGACCCTTATCTGACGATCTCCGGCGGAAAAAGTTCCCGCTCTTTTCAAAAATTTATCGCAGCAGCGGCAAATATTTTTTCATCCAGAAAAACGTCACCGCCGCGCCGCCCGCAAATAGGATCGCCGCGACCGGATTCATGAACGCCAGCAGCAGCGCAAACAGCACGTCTATGCCGAGACATGCAAACAGCGCCGCTTTGCTTTTCCCGGCAAGCAGCCAGATCACGCTCGCAAAAAGTGCCGCGCTTAAGACCGTCTGGACGATAAAATACGTGTTGTAGCTCTGAATGTACTCCATGAACGGGCGCAGAATGTCCGCATAGCCCGAAAGCTCCGGCATGGACTCCAGCACGGAAAAATAAAGATCCTGATTCCGGTACAGGAACTGAACGCTGAGGTAGGACAGAAGCATATAGCCCGTGACGAGCAGGCAGACGACCAGCCACGCCGTCAGCCCGCCCCTGAAATGTACCTTCGCATTTCCGTCGCGCCAGACGCTTCCATCCGGGCGCTGCGGCTGCGCATTGCTGAAATTCTGCGCGTATCCGTCCCACATTTCATTGTTTTGGGCTTCCTGCTCCGCCTGCCGCGCGGGCGGTGTCGTATAGCGCTTGACCAGCGCGCCGCATTCCGGGCAGATCAAAGTCTCGTCCGAGACCTCTTTACCGCAATTATAACATTTCTGCATGAGAAAAATTCCTTTCCATCCGCAATTTCCTTTCCCATTGTACCGACGCTTCTTCAGAATGTCAATCCGCCCATCCGCACAGAGCGTATCACTTCAGATGAGAAAAAGCGGGGTGCAAAGCACCCCGCCCAGCCTGTCGAAAAACCTCGTAGAGTTCCGCCGCGCACGGCGGAATAAAGTGTCAATCCGTTTTACCCGGCGGCGTGTACGTCGGGCAAAACACACTACGTGCCGCAAGTGTGGAATTTGTGCGCAATTCGCGCACAAATTA
>CAKTVN010000274.1 GCA_934623545.1 uncultured Oscillospiraceae bacterium | reverse complement strand
TTGAACTGGATGCCGTTGGCTTCGCAGAACGCCTTGCAGGCTTCATAGGTGGTCTGGTTGAAGGACTGGTCGGTGATGTCGCCGTAGTCGGTGATCATCGCGACGGCGTACTCGGTCTCAGCCGGAGTCTCTTCTGCGGGGGTCTCCTCAGCGGGAGTTTCAGCCGGAGTTTCTTCAGCGGGCTTCTCCTCAGCGGGAGTTTCAGCCGGGGTCTCTTCTGCGGGCTTTTCTTCAGCGGGCTTCTCGGTGGTCGCGCAGGCAACCAGAGAGAGGACCATGACGACTGCAAGCAGAAGTGCAAGGATCTTCTTCATTTTTAATTCCTCCGTATCAATTTTTGTAAGCCGCAGCTTTTCGCTGCTGCTCCATTATGACACACTCCGCACAAAAAATCAACCTTTTGCCTGGAAAATCGCGAATTGGATATTTATCCACGTCATACAGGCGATTTTTTGTGAAGAATGCAATCATTTCATGTATTTGGACGCGCTGAAGCCGTAGGGCAGGAGCTCCTCCAGCCGGACGGCGACATAGCTGTCGTCCGAGCGCCCCATGTAGATCATGAAATCCGGTCCGCAGAACTCCTGCATGACCTGTCGGCAGACGCCGCACGGCGGGAAAATATCGCCGACCACACCGTGCTTCCCGCCGACGACAGCGATCGCGGCAAAGTTCCGCTCGCCCTCATAGATCGCCTTGAAAAAGGCGGTGCGCTCGGCGCAGTTGGAGGGGCTGTACGCCGCGTTTTCGATGTTGCAGCCCTGATAGACCTTTCCCGCCGCGGTCAGAAGCGCCGCGCCGACCTTGAAGTCGGAATAGGGCGTATAGGCGTGCTGCATGGCTTCCTTTGCCAGACGGATCAGTTTGACGGGTGTCATGGATACACTCTCCTTTGCCTGTTATTTCTGCACTCCGAGGATCTCCTTCGCGAAGCTTGTGCCCGGTGTAGGAAGCTCTGCGCCCAGAAGCTCCGCGACGGTCGCGCCGATGTCGCAGAAGCCGACGCGCGTGCCGAGGTTCACCGGGCGCACCTTCTTGCCGAGGGCGATCATCGGGATATACTCGCGCGTATGGTCGGTGTGCTTCGTATAGCCGGGGTCGCAGCCGTGGTCCGCGGTGACGATGACCATGTCCTCATCGCCGAGCTTTTCCAGAAAGCCTGGCAGCCAGCGGTCAAACTCGGTCAGCGCGGCGGCGTAGCCATCGATGTTGCGGCGGTGACCGTAGAGCATATCAAAGTCTACCAGATTCACGAAGCAAAGACCCTCGAAATCGCGATCGGCGAGCGCCAGCGTTTTCTCCATGCCGTCCGTGTTGCCGGAGGTATAGGTGAACTCCGTCATGCCCTCGCCGGCGAAAATGTCGTGGATCTTGCCGACGGCGATGACGTCCTTCCCGGCTGCCTTGACAGCGTCCAGAAGGGTCTGCGCAGGCGGCTCAAGCGAGAAATCGTGCCGCCGGGTCGTGCGGTGATACGGCCATTCGCCGTCAAACGGACGGGCGATGACGCGCCCGACGCCGTGCTTTCCGCGCAGGATATTCCGCGCGATGCGGCAGTATTCATACAGCTGCTCCGGCGGAACGACGGCTTCGTGCGCCGCGATCTGGAACACGGAGTCGGCGGAGGTGTAGACGATCAGCTTGCCGGTCTTGACGTGCTCGTCGCCGTAGTCGCGGATGACGTCGGTGCCGGAATAGGGCTTGTTGCACAGCCAGCCGCGCCCGGTCTGGGCGGAGAAGGCGTCCATGACCTCCGCGGGGAAGCCGTCGGGATAGGTCGGCAGCGGCTGCGGAGAGACGATCCCGGCGATCTCCCAATGCCCGATGGTCGTATCCTTTCCCAGCGAGCGCTCCTGAAGGCGCGCGAACGCGCCGTGCAGCGCCGGGGATTTCGGAAGATAATCGACGCCGTCCATGTGCCCGAGCCCCATGGAAATGAGGTTGTCCATGTGGAACTCCGGGGAGCCCGAGCAGGTATGCAGGGTGTTGGAGCCGACGTCGCCGAACCTGTCTGCGTCCGGCTCATAGCCGATGCCGCAGGAATCCAGGACGATCAAAAATACACGTTTCATTAAAAAACTCCTTTCGTCACCCCAAAGGGGTGACACCTTATCCACGCATGAAATGCGTGGGGCTTTTTCCGGATTCACCGGAGGTTCCGTTGTAATTGCGCGACAGCAACTGTCGCTTCGCGGACATACTTTTTTCTGTCTTGCCAGAAAAAAGTATGCAAAAAAGAGGCGCAGGACGCGAAAATAGCGCTGACGCGCAAAAAGGCGTGTCGTTCCATTTCACGTTTTTTCGTTAGACTTTCCGTAGACCGAACGCCCTTCGGGCGACCGTAAAATCGGGTTTCCTGAGCGCACAA
Source organism: uncultured Oscillospiraceae bacterium (assembly GCA_934623545.1). Lineage (GTDB taxonomy): Bacteria > Bacillota > Clostridia > Oscillospirales > Oscillospiraceae > CAG-170. The sequence goes on along the minus strand of CAKTVN010000274.1, from coordinate 317 downwards.
TAAATAGTACGTATCGTTATGTTAGCGCCCGTTGAATATTTGACGTATGAAATTCGGGACATCTCCGATTTTGTGTAGGGGCGGACGACCTTGCGCAGCCGTCAGGGGTGCCGGAGCGCTGCGGATGCGGCACACCCCTTGCGGGTGCTGTCCGCCCGCCGCGCCGCAGGCACGGAACTCCTTTCCGGATTCACCGGAGGTTCCGTTGTAATTGCGCGACAGCAACTGTCGCTTCGCGGACATACTTTTTTCTGTCTTGCCAGAAAAAAGTATGCAAAAAAGAGGCGCAGGACGCGAAAATAGCGCTGACGCGCAAA
>CAKTVN010000273.1 GCA_934623545.1 uncultured Oscillospiraceae bacterium | reverse complement strand
GCGATTGCCCCCGGCTTCTTCTCCGGCAAGCAGAATGCCTCCCTTCTCTGGAATCCGGACGGCACGCCGACCGCGCGGACAAAGAAAATTCTGGCTGCGACCCCAATGGGGCGCTTCGGACAGGCAGAAGAATTGCTGGGCGCACTCTTGTTCCTGCTCAACAACGAGGCTGCGTCGTTCGTGACCGGCGTGGTCATCCCCGTGGACGGCGGCTTTTCGGCGTACAGCGGTGTCTGACATGGAGGATATCTACAAAATTGCCGCGAACGGCGGCATTTCAGACGAGGAATTAAAAGAAGCGCTTCAGCGATCTCTTGTTGGAAGAACGCTCAAAAAAGTGCTCATCATCCCGCCGGATTTCACGCGCTTTCACTCGCAGGCGGGCAAGATCACAAGCATTTATTATCAGCTATTGACCGATATGGGCGTGCAGGTCGATATCATGCCCGCACTCGGCACACATGAGCCGGTGTCCAAAAATCAGTGGGAGATCATGTTCAAGGACATTCCGTATGAAAACATGATTGTCCACGACTGGCGGCATGACGTGGTCAAAATCGGCGAGGTTCCGGCTTCCTATCTCGAAGAAATCACAGAGGGACTCTGGCATGAGCCGGTCAGCGTGGAGATCAACCGCCGCGTGATGGATGAGAGCTATGACCTCATCATTTCCCCCGGTCAGGTCGTGCCGCACGAGGTGATCGGCATGGCGAACCACTCGAAGAACCTGTTCGTCGGCGTGGGCGGCAGCGATATGATCAATAAATCACACATGGTCGGCGCGGTCTACGGCATGGAGCGGATGATGGGAAAAGATCATACGCCCGTCCGCAAGATCTTCGACTACGGCATGGCGCATTTCCTGAACAAGCGCCCGATTCTGTTCGTCCTGACTGTCTGCACCGCACCGGAGGGCGAGAGCGTCATGCACGGTCTGTTCATCGGCGAGGGCAGAAACTGCCTGACGGAAGCGGTCAAGCTGGCGCAGGAGAAGAATATTGATTTCGTCGAGCACGGCATTCAAAAATGCGTGGTCTACCTTGAACCCAGCGAGTTCAAGTCCACATGGCTCGGCAACAAGGCGGTTTACCGTACCCGCATGGCGATCGCCGACGGCGGCGAACTTATCATTCTCGCGCCCGGCGTGACGCGATTCGGCGAGGACGCGCTGTGCGACAAGCTCATCCGCAAATACGGCTACAAGGGCAGACTGCACACACTGGACGAATTCAACAAGCCGGAGAATACCGATCTGCGCGAGAATATGGGCGCGGCGGCACATCTGATTCACGGTTCTTCAGATGGACGGTTCACCATCACCTACGCCGTGAAGGAGATCACGCAGCAGGAGATCGCGGACGTTGGCTTCCAACCGGCAAGCTATGACGAGCTGGCGAAGAAATATGACCCGGAGAAGCTGCACTACGGCTATAACACCGTGGACGGCGAGGAAATTTATTATATCCCCAACCCCGCGCTGGGGCTGTGGATCAACCGCGAGAAATTTGAGGGCTGACTATGAAAGCATTTATGGACAAGGATTTTCTGCTGGAAAATGAAATGGCTCGGACGCTGTTTCACAAGTACGCAGAGCATCAACCGATCTACGACTATCACAACCATCTGCCGCCGCAGGAAATTGCGGAGCGGAAGCGGTACGAAAATCTGACGCAGCTCTGGCTGGCGGCAGACCATTACAAATGGCGCGCCATGCGCGCCTGCGGCGTGGACGAGCGGTACGTCACCGGCAATGCGCCGGAGTACGAAAAATTCCAGAAGTGGGCGGAGGTCGTGCCGCAGCTGGTCGGCTGCCCGCTGTACCATTGGACGCATCTGGAATTGCAGCGGTATTTTGAGATATACACACCGCTGACGCCGGAGACCGCTCCCGCCATCTGGGCTGAAACGGCGGAGAAGCTGAAGGGCTATGACGCGGTTTCGCTCCTTGAAAAAATGAACGTCCGCGTGCTCTGCACGACGGACGATCCGGCGGACACGCTGGAATGGCACAAAAAGATCGCGGCTGACCCCACGATCCCATTCCGTGTCCTGCCGTCGTTCCGACCGGACAAATATCTCGGCGGAGACCCGGACGCAGAACGCATGCTGTGCGAGAAATACGGCACGGACAGCCTGCCAGAAGCGCTGGAAAAGGCGCTGGACTACTTCTGCGAAAACGGCTGCAAGGTCTCCGACCACGGGTTCAGCCGGTTCTCGTATGCTCCCAGCACGCCGCAGGCAGAGCTGCTGCACTTCCTCGGCAAAGCGTATTATACGCACGGCGTCACGATGCAGCTGCACCTCGGTCCCATCCGCGATCAGAATCCGCAGCTGCTTTCGACGATTGGTGCGGACGCGGGCGGCGACAGCGTCGGTCTTACGGTCGATCCGTTCCAGCTCGGCACGTTTCTCGGTGATCTGAAACGCGAAAACAGCCTGCCGAACACGATCCTGTACGATCTGAATCCAGCTGACAACGCCGTCCTCTCCACAATGGCGGTCAACTTCGCGCCGAAGGTCCAGTTTGGCGCGGCATGGTGGTTCAACGACACCATCCGCGGCATGCGCCGTCAGATCGATGAGCTGATGGAAAACGGACTGCTTGCAGGCTCTGTCGGTATGCTGACGGACTCGCGCTCGTTCAGCTCGTTCCCGCGCCACGAGTATTACCGCCGCATCCTCTGC
>CAKTVN010000272.1 GCA_934623545.1 uncultured Oscillospiraceae bacterium | reverse complement strand
CGAAAAAGCATTTTGTTCCGTTTTACGCGTTATCGTTACACTGTTCGTAGTCCGAACGCCCTTGCGGGCGACCGTAGAATCGGGTTTCCTGAGCGCACGGTACACTATGCAAGTCGTTCGATTTGCGCCCGTTGAATATTTGACGTATGAAATTCGGGGCATTTCCGACCTTGTGTAGGGGCGCATACAGAAAGTATGCTCGCGGGCGGTGACATCGCAACAACGGTACTCCGTGCAATCGCAGAAGCACATCACCATTGCAATGGTATCTTCTTATTGTTTTTTCCCCTCTTTTGCCCTATAATAATTACGATCAAATCAAAATCTGACGGAGGAACTGGAACATGAACGAGGTACTGAGCGTCCTTGTCGCGGACGACGAGCCGGAGCTGCTCGGCGCGGTGTGCCAGCTCATCGACTGGGACGCGCTCGGCTTTCGGCTGGTCGGGCGCGCGAGCAACGGGCTGGACGCATTACAGCTCATCGAGGAGCTTCAGCCGGACTTCCTTCTGACCGACATCCGGATGCCCTTCATCTCCGGGACAGCGCTGACGCGGCAGGCAAAGGCGGTACAGCCGCTGCTTCAGGTCGCATTTCTGAGCGGCTATGACGACTTTGAATACGCAAAGGCGGGCATCGAGGATGAGATCGTTGCGTACCTGCTCAAGCCGATCAGCATGGCGGAGCTCACGGAAGCACTGAAATCCATTCACGAAAAGATCGAAAAGCGCCTTGCGGGGCTCACCGCCCGCTCCGGCGGCGTGGAGGAGCGGCAGATGCTGGCGGCGACGATGCTGCTCGACGAATATATGCGCGACCGCACGGCGCAGACGCTCGACCGGCTGCGCCGGACCGGCATGGATATCCCCGACGGCGCCGCCATCGAGGTCGCCGCCATCCGCGCGCCGCAGCTCGACACGGGCAGTCTTCTTGCCATGTCCGAGCGCATTCTCTCCCGCGCGTATCCGTGCTGCGGCTTCTGCTCCGGAGACCGGGCTGTGCTGCTGCTCTGCTCCGACGGCAGCTTCGGCAAGCTTTATCCCGCGCTCGACGAGCTGCGGCAGGCAATCCGCCGTACCGGCGGCAGCGACGCGCACATCGGCATCAGCAAATCCTTCCCGCGCGCCGAGGATGCACACGCGGCGTATCTCGAGGCGATGGACGCGCTGAAGGTCGCCGAGATGGGCGGCGGGCTCTATTCCGCCGGCGGCTGGGACGATATGGCGGTGCTCTGTGCCAAGGCGATCAAGATCATCGAAAAGGACTATATGGACGAGACGCTGACGCTGCAATCCGTCAGCGACCGTCTGCACATCAGCGCCAACTATCTCGGCGCAAACATCAAAAAGCACACCGGCGACACCTTCATGAACATCCTCATCAAAAAGCGGATGGACGTGGCGCAGAACCTTCTGACCAACAGCACCAGCCGCATCGCCGAGGTCTCGCGCCGCTGCGGCTATTCCGACCAGAGCTACTTCGGCTACTGCTTTAAGAAGTATTACGGCGTCTCGCCCGCGCGAATGCGGCAGGAAAGCGCCCGGAAAGAGGCGCTTCAATGAAGAAAAAAGGGCTGAGCATGAATCTGATCATGGCGCTCTCGCTGACTGCGGTCGCGGCCTGCGTTCTGGTCTGTACGCTGCTGTTTTTCATGCAGACCTACCGGCAGACGCTCCTGCGCAACGCCGAGACCACCAGCCGTCAGGCGATCGCGCAGGTCAGCAGCACCATCAACGACTATCTCGACGATATGAACGGCGCGGTGGAGCTGCTCAACGAATATCTGACCGCCCCGGAGGAAGAGCGCGGCGCGCGCCTTCAGACCTTTCTGGAGATCCGCCCCGACGTTGTCGCCGTCACGACCTATGACGCGCAGGGGCAGATGCGCAACTGCTACAACCTCGGGCACCAGCTGCGCGACCCGATCCTGACGAATCTCTCACTCGACCCGGAAAAGCTGGCGGAAAATCAAAACGGCTATATCTCCGCCCCGCACGTCATGTCGATCTTTCAGGAGTATTATCCCTGGGTCGTCACGATCGTCTCCCCCGCCAATACCTTTGAGGAGGAGCGGTGGGTCGCCGTCGACATCAGCTGCTCCAACATCTCCGCTTACATCAACGGCGTCGGCATTGGGCAGCGCGGCTACTGCTTTCTTGAGGACACCGAGGGAAACCTCGTCTACCACCCGCAGCAGCAGCTGATCTATTCCGCGCTGAAAACGGAGAATACCGCGCTGACCGCATGGCTGACGGACGGAACGCACGTCGAGGGAAACGTCATCTACACCGTCCAGACGCTGAACAACCGGAACTGGCGCGTCGTCGGCGTCAGCTCCTTTGAGGAAATGATCACCGACGGGCTTCAGGAGCTGCGGCGCATCTCGATCATCGCCGGTCTTCTCATTCTGGCAGCCGCGTCGCTGCTCAGCCTGCTGCTCTCGCGCATCGTCTCCGCGCCGATCCACGATCTGATCGTCGCCATGCGCAGCTTTGAAAAGCACGCGGATGACTTCGCCTACCAGCCGGTCACCGGCGTGCGCGAGGTGCAGAATCTCTCCGGCTCGTTTGACCACATGGTCAAAAAGATCCAGCAGCTGATGGCGACCGTCCGCAGCGAGGAGGTCAACCTGCGCAAGACGGAGCTGAAGGCGCTGCAGGCGCAGATCAACCCGCATTTTCTCTACAACACGCTCGACTCCATCTCCTGGATGTGCGAGCAGGG
>CAKTVN010000271.1 GCA_934623545.1 uncultured Oscillospiraceae bacterium | reverse complement strand
GCCAGACCGACCAGCGCGTAGATGATGCGGCTGAAGCCGGCGGTCTGCCCGCCGAAGATCCATGCGACCAGATCGAATTTCGCGAAGCCGACCAGCCCCCAGTTGACCGCGCCGATGATGACCAGAATGAGCGATACGATATCCATATGATTGTCTCCTTTCGTTTGCTGACGGGGATAGTATGCTCATGATTTTCCATTTTATCCATCTGCGTGCGGTCTTGGGGAATTTTCTTCAAAAAGCGGTTGCTTTTACGAGAAGATTTTGTATAATGGAAACAGAACCTAAGAATTTTTAGGGCGCAAAAAAGTTTTTTAGCTCCCGCTGGGAAAGGAGACCGCTATGTATATTACCTGCCTCGATCTGGAGGGCGTGCTGGTGCCGGAGATCTGGATCGCCTTTTCTGAGGTCAGCGGCATTCCGGAGCTGCGCCGCACGACGCGCGACGAGCCGGACTATGAAAAGCTCATGAAATGGCGCATGGGAATTTTGCGCGAGCATGGGCTGGGCTTGAAGGAGATCCAGGACGTGATCGCGAAGATCGACCCGCTGCCCGGTGCAAAGGCATTTCTGGACGAGCTGCGCGCGCGGACGCAGGTGGTCATTGTCAGCGACACCTTTGAGGAATTTGCCAAGCCTCTGATGAAAAAGCTGGGCTACCCGGCGATCTTCTGCAACTCGCTCGAGATCGACGCCGATGGAATGCTCTGCGGCATCAGGATGCGCTGCCCGCAGTCGAAGCTGACGACCGTGCGCGCGCTTCAGTCCATCGGCTTTGAGACCATCGCCGCCGGCGACAGCTATAACGACCTCGACATGATCCTCGCGAGCCGTGCGGGCTTCCTCTTCCGCTCGACGGAGAAGATCAAAGCGGACTATCCGCAGCTGCCTGCCTTTGAGACCTACGACGAGCTGCTCGACGGGATCAAAGCCGCAATGGCTTGAGCATTTCGCGATATTTTGTGGACGCACGTTTGCAAAAACGAAAAATATATGTGAAAGGTGATTCAAAATGAACGCATTTTTACCCGCTGATATTCTGATGCCGAAGACAGACCATATGGAAAAGTGGGCGGTCATCGCCTGCGACCAGTTCACCTCCGATCAGGCGTACTGGGACCGCGTGCGCAAGAATGCCGAGGGCGCCGTATCCACCATCAACCTGATCCTCCCCGAGGCGGAGCTCGGCACCGAGCAGGAAGCGGCGCACACCGCCGAGATCAACGCCACCATGAAGAAGTACATGGAGGACGGCGTGTTCACAGTGTATCCCAACAGCTACGTCTACGTCGAGCGCACGCTGGAGAACGGCTCCATCCGCGAGGGTCTGGTCGGCATGGTCGATCTGGACGCCTATGATTACACGACCGGCGCAACGTCCGCCATCCGCGCCACCGAGCGTACCGTTGCCGAGCGGATCCCGCCCCGTCAGAGAGTCCGCCGCGACGCGCCCATCGAGCTGCCGCACATTCTGATGCTCTGCGACGACCATGACAAGAAGCTCATCGAGCCGGTCGGCGCGAAGAAGGACAGCCTGAAGAAGCTCTATGACTTCGATCTCATGGAGAACGGCGGGCATATCACCGGCTGGCTCGTCGAGGGCGAGGACGTTGAGGCGTTCAACAAGGCTCTGACCGAGTACACCGCGACGGTCGGCGAAAAGTACGAGGGGCTCAAGGGTGTTCCGATGGTCTTCGCCGTCGGCGACGGCAACCACTCCCTTGCGACCGCCAAGAGCTGCTATGAGGAGCTCAAGAGGAACCATCCGGGCGAGGACCTTTCGAATCATCCGGCGCGCTACGCCCTCGTCGAGCTGGAGAACATCCATGACCCGGCGCAGGTCTTCGAGCCCATCCACCGCGTCATCTTCAAGACCGAGCCGAAGAAGCTGCTGAAGGCGCTGGAGGACAGCTGCTGCGCGAAAGAGGGTTTCCCGGTCCAGTGGTACATCGGCGAGGAATCCGGCACGGTGCATCTGGACAAGAACAAGGGCGAGCTGGCAGTCGGCATTTTGCAGCATTTCCTGGACGAGTATCTGAAGGAAAATGCGGGCGAGATCGACTACATCCATGACGACGACGCGCTCATGGAGCTGGCAAAGAAGCCTGACACCATCGGCTTCCTGCTGCCCGCGATGGAGAAGAGCCAGCTGTTCCGCGGCGTCATCGCCGACGGCATCCTGCCGAGAAAGACCTTCTCGATGGGACACAGCCGCGAAAAGAGATATTATCTGGAGGGCAGAAAGATCAAGTAATGGAGATCCTGACTGAAAGTGCATTTGCAAAGCTCAATCTGACACTGGACGTGCTGAACCGGCGCGAGGACGGCTATCATGACATCCGTTCGGTCGAGCAGACGATCTCGCTGCGCGACGATGTGGTCCTGAACGTCGGGACCGGGCGGCGCTGGGCGCTGCACTGCTACCGCGAGAAGGCGGCAAGCGCCGAGAAAGAGCTGGAACTGGACACGGCGGGCTATCCGCAGGACGCGGAGAATCTGGCGTGGAGGGCAGCGGAGGTCTTCTTTGACCGCACGGGGCTGGACCCGGAGGGGCTGGAGATCTTCATCAACAAGCGCATCCCCATGCAGGCGGGGCTCGGCGGCGGCAGCGCGGACGCAGCCGCGGTGCTGCGGGCACTGAACCGCCACTACGGCGCGCCGATGTCCGTCGGCGCACTGGCGGAGCTGGGCTTCGCGGTCGGCTCGGATGTGCCGTTCTGCGTGAT
>CAKTVN010000270.1 GCA_934623545.1 uncultured Oscillospiraceae bacterium | reverse complement strand
ATCAAAATCACGGAATCGGTTACGCCAAAGGCGGAACCTTTCTGATTAAAGAATTTAATCAGAAAATAGTATTACAGGTAGCTGCGCAGGTCGACGGAGAGCTGATGCTCGAGATCGATCAGGCGCTTGGCGATGTTTTTGGAGCGCTCGTCGGCTGCCTTGTATTCGTTGAGATAACGTCCGAGCGATTTGACGCCCATGTTGCAGCCGTCGGTCATCAGATCGGCGATGGCACTGTCGGTCGGGTCGGCGGCAAGGCGCGTGTTGGTCTTGACCCACGACATTCCCTTGGCGATCGGATTCGGCGATTTTCCGCCGTCGTGATACTGCGAAAGCAGATCATTGAGCTCGTACTTGAGCTTTTCGTGCGCAGCCATGCAGTTCGTCAGCGCCAGACGCAGTCCGGGCGCCTGCGTGCGCGTGAGGACATCCCGGATGGAGGACGTCCCCATTTCGATCCCGGCGTCACATTCGCGCAGCAGCCGGATGGTATCCTGTTCGATCATACTGTTCCCTCCGTTTCGATGTAGCTACAGTATGCCCGGAAACGGAAAAAGTATGAAGTCAAGCACGGCGCGCCGCCGGGGAATATGCAAAAAAGTGAAATTTGATACTTGACAACGCGGCGGGCATATGATAGAATGCGGTAAACCGTTGAGGAAGAGTAAGTAACCTTTCAAACCGTTCTTTCAGAGAGCTGCCGTTGGTGGGAATGCAGCAGAAAAGGCGAGAGGCGAATGGACTTCTGAGGGCGAGCGGAAACAGACCGGTGTCTGGAGTATGTGAGACGGAGACGACACTTCGTAAGCAAATGTCAGCGTATGTTGGTACGCACTGAGTGGGCGCGTAAGCGTCAAGCCGGGTGGCACCACAGGAAGTAATGCTCCTGTCCCAGCAATGTTGATTGCAGGGACGGGAGTTTTTGTTTTTCTCAGGAGGGCATGGCTGTGTTTTTGATGAAAAGACGCTGGCGCGGCTGCGCCGCAGTACGATCGAATCCAAAAAATTTGAAACAGACGATAGAAACAACAAAATTGAAATAGAATATATCGAAAGGCTGGTATTTTAAATGAAAAAGATCATTGCGCTTGCGCTTTCCATTTTGATGCTCGTTTCCGCGCTGACTGCGTGCAGCAGCGCCAAGAAATCTGAGGCGGATGACTCCTCGGATGCAAAGCAGTATACGATCGGCATATGCAACTATGTGGACGATGCCTCCCTGAACCAGATCGTGGACAACGTCAAGACCCGGCTGGAGGCGATCGGCGCGGAAAAGAATGTGCAGTTCAACATCGAATATGACAACTGCAACGCAGATTCGACGCTGATGAACCAGATCATCTCCAACTTCCAGGCAGACAAGGCAGATCTGCTCGTCGCGGTGGCGACGCCGGTCGCGATGGCGATGCAGGCGGCGACCGAAGGGACGGATACGCCGGTCGTATTCGCGGCAGTTTCCGACCCGATCTCGACGGGCATTGTCGAGTCGATGGACGCGCCGGGAAGCAACCTGACGGGCACCTCGGATTATCTGGACACCGCGGCGATCATGAACCTGATCTTTGTGCAGAACCCGGACGCAAAGAAGGTCGGGCTTCTGTATGACGTCGGTCAGGACTCCGCAACGGCTTCCATCGCCGCAGCAAAGCAGTATCTTCAGGACAAGGGCGTTGAGTGTATTGAGCGCACCGGCACCACGGTCGATGAGATCGCGCTTGCTGCGCAGGCACTGGTCGCCGACGGCGTAGACGCCGTGTTCACCCCGACCGACAACACCGTCATGAAGGCGGAGCTCACCATTTACGAAACGCTCGCCGACGCAGGCATCCCGCACTACACCGGCGCTGACTCCTTCGCACTCAACGGCGCGTTCCTCGGCTACGGCGTGGACTACGCAAACCTTGGCGTGGAGACTGCAAACATGATCGCGGAGATCCTCCTCGACGGCAAGAAGCCTGCGGAGCTGGCGGTCCGCACCTTTGACAACGGCACGGCAACGATCAACACCGAGATCTGCGAAAAGCTCGGCTACGATTTCGAGAGCATCAAGGAAGCGTTCGCGCCCTACTGCACCAAGGTCGAGAGCATCGTGACTGCCGAGAGCTTTGACGACGTAAAATAATCCGAAAAGGGGACGAACGAGTATGTCGCTGGATTCCATTTTGACACTGCTGCAAACCGCGCTCGAGCTGGGGCTCATCAGCTCGCTGACGGTGCTGGCGCTGTTTCTGAGCTACTCCATGCTGAATGTCTGCGACCTGTCTACGGACGGCTGCTTCACACTCGGCGCAACGGTCGGCGCGGTGGTCGCCATTGCAGGGCATCCGTATCTGGCGCTTCCGGCAGCAATGCTGGCGGGTGTCGTGTCCGGCTTCGTGACGGCAATTTTGCAGACGAAGATGGGCATCAACAGCCTCCTCGCGGGCATCATCGTCAACACGGCGCTGTACTCCATGAACATCGCGGTGATGGGCAACTCGTCCGTCCTCAACATGAATAAGACGGAAACGGTCTTTACGAAGATGCGGGCGGTCTTGGACGGCGGTGCGCTCTCCGACCAGTACAGGCTGATCGTCGCGGCAATCGCGGTGGTCGCGGTCGCGGTACTGCTGGGGCTGTTTCTCAAGACACGGCTCGGGCTTGCCATTCGCGCGACTGGCAACAATCCGGACATGGTCCGCTCGTCCTCCATCAACCCGGTTGTGACGACGATCATCGGTCTGTGCC
>CAKTVN010000269.1 GCA_934623545.1 uncultured Oscillospiraceae bacterium | reverse complement strand
AAAAGGTCATCCTGATCGACGAGCATCTGGCAGACTCCGATGCCATGGACTACGAAATGGATCGGCAGGACGGCGAATGGGCACTGGCCGACTACGTCGCAAAGGGCATCGAGGTTCTGAACAACGACACCGGCTTCTTTATGATGTGCGAGGGCGGCAAGATCGACTGGGCGTGCCACGCCAACGACGCTGGCGCGACTGTGACCGATACGCTGGCGCTGGCCGATGCGGTACAGGTCGCCATCGACTTTGCCAAGGAGCACGCGGATGAAACGCTCATCCTTGTGACCGGTGACCATGAGACCGGCGGTCTCACGATCGGCTTTGCCGGTACGGACTATGACACTTACCTCGACAGCCTTGCCAACCAGACCATTTCCTACGCGCAGTTCGACGAGCAGTATGTCGCCGCCTACAAGGAAAACGGCACGAGCTTTGAAGACGCAATGAAGGATGTGGAAAAGCTCTTCGGTCTCAAGCTCTCCGGCGAGGAAACAGACCGTCTGGTGCTGACGGATTATGAGGTACAGCGTCTGCGTACCGCTTTTGATCTGGCAATGTCCGACACGTCCTCCGACGATTACACGCAGGAACAGTATGTGCTCTACGGCACCTATAACCCCTTCTCCGTGACTGTTACACATATCCTGAACAACAAATCCGGTGTGGATTTCACCAGCTACTCCCATACGGGGCTGCCGGTCGCAGTCTTTGCCGACGGCAATGGCGCGGATGTGTTCACCGGCTACTACGACAACACCGAGATCTATCAGAAGATGGCTTCTCTGGTGGGTGTGCAGTAAGAGAAAACAGACAAAGCAGGGGGCGGGAGCCTCCTGCTTTCTGCATGGGTAAAAAAGAATGAATGGATTTCAAAAACTGATACAATCAAAAACGTTTTTTCCGGTTCTCGTGTCACTCGCTCTGATGCTGGTTCTGATCTTCCTGCCCGCGGGCTACGAAGGTGCGCTTTCCTACCAGAACGCCGACCGCGTACCCGCGCTGGTCTTATCCACGGATGAGAGCGATATTTACGACACCGGCCTTGTCCGCAGCGGCGATCAGCGCTGCCGTGTGCGTATTCTCGGCGGGCAGTTTGCCGGGACGGAAATCGATGCGGTCAACCGCCTGAACGGCTCGCTTGCGCAGGATAAGCTGTTTGCCGCAGGTGACAAGGCGTTTGTCGTTGTGAGTCATTCCGGCGGCGAGATCAACACGGTCTATATGACCGACCATTTCCGTCTCGGCAAGGAAGCCGTTCTGGCGGGGCTGTTTTTGCTGCTCCTTCTGATCTTTGCAAGAGGAACGGGACTGCGCGCCATCCTGTCCTTTATCGACACCATCCTTCTCATGTGGAAGGTGCTGGTGCCGAGCCTGCTGAACGGATATAACCCCATCTGGGTCTCCTTGGAGCTGGTGATGGCGTTGACGGCGCTGATTCTGATGTTGATTTACGGCTGGGATCGACGGTTCCTGGCAGCTGTGGCGGGCGCAGCACTCGGGATTTTCGTGACGGCTGTTCTGGGCGCGGTGTTCACGAACCTGTTTCAGATCCACGGCGCGGTCATGGAATCGAGCGAGAGCCTGCTCTATGCCGGGTATCAGCACCTCGATCTGACGAAGATCTTCATTGCGTCGATCTTCCTCGGCTCGTCCGGCGCGGTCATGGATCTGTCGGTCGATATCTGCTCGGCAGTCTATGAAGTCGTGCAGAAAAAACCCGGCATCCGTGCAAGAGAAGCCATCGCCTCCGGCTTTGCAGTCGGCCGCGCGGCCTGCGGCTCGACCACCACGACGCTGCTTCTGGCATATTCGGGCAGCTATATCGCGCTTCTCATGGTCTTTATGGCACAGGGCACGCCGATGGAGCTGATGCTGAACTACAAATATGTCGCCGCGGAGATCGTCCACACCATCGTCGGCTCGTTCGGCCTTGTTACCGTCGCGCCGCTGACCGCCATCACAAGCGGCTGGCTTCTGACACGCGGAAAAAGGAAGCTATGAAAAAAGAGCCAGTCGCGAAAGCGAAGGACCAATTCATTTATATAATGATTTTGGAATTGTGTTTTTGAGAAGAGAATACCCTTGACAAATCTCGTCTCAGCGCACGATCCTGCATTGATTTGCAAAGAAAAACAGCCTTCATGTGGTAGGCGAGTATCAAGACCGAGAGGCAAGCGCATCATCGTTTGCCTCTCGATTTTGATCTCTTATTCGTTTTATGGAACTTGATTTCAGTTATGCTGTATGTTCAGTACACCGCTGGTCACACCGTTGCGGAAGCGGTAGACGAGCTGCCAGCCGTTCACCGGGTATAGCAAAAAAACCGGCATTTCCCAAAATCTTGGCGCTGGCGGTATTAGCCGATCTGTTTGCTTCTTACGCTGTTCTCTTCTGAGGATTTTACATATATTTTTCCTGTATGTGATTTCAGATTTTACGATTTGCAGCTACAATTATAATGGTTTTTTATAGTTTTTCAGCCCTTTATATCGGGCGACCCCGGAAAGGGCAGATTTCATCCGTATTCTATGGATGGACAGGAGTGTATAACAGCATGGAGCATGAGATCGTGCGCAGTGTAGCTGCGGCGCAGAAGGACGCGCAGGCCGCCGATGCGCTTGTCCGGCAGTATCTGCCGTTCATCAAGGCGGAAACGGCAAAGTTTTTGAAGCGTATCCCCGTTGAGGGGCAGGACGATGAGCTCGGAATTGCCATGTTCGCCTTCCATGAGGCGGC
>CAKTVN010000268.1 GCA_934623545.1 uncultured Oscillospiraceae bacterium | reverse complement strand
CTCACTATAGCCTTGACGCGGCTTAGACGGGGTCTCCCCTCGCTCACGAACGCACTTTCCCATACGGTCCGCGATCTCCGCTTGCAGCCGGTGACGGAGAATCTCTGACGCCTCGCGCGTGGTACTCTTTTCGGTCAACGCGATATCCAATTCTGAAATCTGGCGCTATTCTAGCATTTTACAGCCGGACTGTCAACCCTTGAGGTGCAGACATTTGCCGTTCTTGACAAAATACTCGGCTCCGGAGTAGACCGTCGTCACGACGATCACGACCGTCACGACCGTATCGAGCACGGCGGAGCCGGTGATCGCCATCATGGCGATGAGCCCGACCATCGTGCAGGAGGTCTTGATCTTGCCGCTCCATGCGGCGGCGATGACGGTGCCGTTGTTCGCGGCGACCATGCGCAGACCGCTGATGGCAAACTCGCGCGCAACGACCAGCACGACCGCCCACGCAGGCATTCTGCCCCACTCGACAAACATGATAAACGCGGAGGTCACAAGCAGCTTATCCGCCAGCGGGTCGAGGAATTTGCCGAAATCGCTGACCTGATTATAGTGCCGCGCGATGTAGCCGTCCAGAAAATCGCTGACACTGGCGACCACAAAGGTCGCGAGCGCCGCCCAGCGCAGCCAGTCCGCGCCGCCGTGGATGTGCAGCAGCAGGAAAACCATGAAAAACGGGATGAGCGCTACGCGCACAAGGGTGATTTTACTCGCAGTCGTCATTTTCAGCTTCCTCCATGACTCCAATCAGCTCGCCGTCGCACGCGTCGGTCACCTCGACCGTTACGAACGTGCCCGGCTCGATCTCCTTCTCCGCATCGAACAGGATCCTTCCGTCGATGTCCGGGGAATCGGCATAGGTCCTTCCGTAATAGCATTCCTCGTCGGCATCATAGCCCTCACAGAGGACCTGAAGCTTCTTTCCCATCATTGACGCATTCCAGTCGTCCATGATGCGCGATTGCAGCTCCTCGATGAGGTCGGCGCGCCGGCGCGCCACTTCTGTGTCGGGATATTCCATCCGCGCCGCGCGCGTCCCCTCCTCCGGAGAGAAGGCGAACGCGCCCACACGCTCGAGCCGGTATTCGCGCAGGAACTCGCAGAGCTTTTCAAACTCCGCCTCACCCTCGCCGGGAAGCCCCGCGATGAGGCTCGTGCGCAGCACCAGACCGGGGATGCGCGCGCGCAGGCGCTTCAGCAGATCCTTGAGATACTCGCTGTTGCCGCGGCGGTTCATTTTGCGCAGGATGTCGTCATCGATATGCTGGATGGGGATGTCGAGATATTTGACGATCTTCGGCTCGTTTGCCAGCACGTCGATCAGCTCGTCGGACATTTCATCCGGATAGAGATAGTGTACACGCACCCACTCGATGCCATCGATACGGCACAGCGCCTGAAGCAGCTCCGCGAGCTTCCGCTCGCCGTACAGGTCGATGCCGTAGCGGCTCGTGTCCTGCGCGACGACGATCAGCTCCTTTGCACCGCTGCGCGCAAGCCCGGTCGCTTCCTCGACCAGCTTTTCCATCGGGCGGCTGCGGTATTTTCCGCGCAGCGCCGGGATGATGCAGAAGGCGCAGTGATTGTCGCAGCCCTCTGCAATTTTAAGATATGCGTAATGCTTCGGCGTTGTGAGAATACGCCCGCATTCGCGGATCGGCGCCTGAATGTCGCCGATGTCGCGCAGCCCCTCTGCGCCGCTTAGCAGCTGGCGCACCGCGCCGACCACATCATAGTAAGAGCCCGTGCCGAGGATGCCGTCGACCTCGGGCAGCTCCTGCAAAATTTCCTCCTGATAGCGCTGTGCGAGGCAGCCGGTGACGAGGATCTTCCCGATCTTCCCCTCCGTCTTCAGCTGCGCCATCGCGAGAATGTTGTCTATGGCTTCCGTTTTTGCCGACTCGATGAAGCCACAGGTGTTCACGATCACAAGGTCTGCGCCCTCGGGCTGCGGCTGGATGAGATATCCCGCCTGCTGAAGCAGAAAGAGCATCTGCTCCGCGTCGACCTGATTTTTGGCGCAGCCGAGACTGATCATGCCAATGGATTGATTCATTCCGTTTCCTCCAAGTCCAGCCCGTCGCGATAGCGGCGCAGTCCGTCGCGCACGTCCTGCCAGCTATGCCCGCGCCGCAAAAGCGCGTCGGCTGTTTTCTTTATGAGTTTCTCGTCCAGCGTTCTGCCGTCCAGCTTCTGGTGCAGAAAGCGGTCGATCGCGCCGTCCATTTCTGGAAGCGCAAGCAGCGCCTCGTCCCACAGCTCCTTTGGGATGCCCTTTTCGTACAGGATTGATTTGATGCGCGCCGCGCCATAGCCCCTTGCCGCTGCGCTGCGCACCAGCTGCGCGGCGGTGTCCGCATCGTTCAGCAGATGCAGCTCCCGCAGCCACTCGACCGTCTCTCGTGCGTCGTCCTTGGATGCGCCCTTCTGCTCCAGGCGCTTGCGGAGCTCGTTCTCCGACACGGCGGACGCCGCGATGGTCCGGACCGCGCGCTCTCGCGTCTGCGCCTTCGCACACGCCGCCTTCAGCGCAAGCAGCTCCTCCTCAGAGAGTTCTTTCCCGGCGAATGCGCCCAAGTCTGCGACGGCGAACGCCGGAGCCTTCAGATGCGTGCCATCCTCAAACGTGAGCCGGAGCCAGCTGGTGCTTTGCCCGACCGGCTCCGCCTTTTCAACCTTCATCGCTGAAATCGTCGGCGGACACGTCGACCGCCTTCACTGCCGGAGCTGCGGGCGGCTTC
>CAKTVN010000267.1 GCA_934623545.1 uncultured Oscillospiraceae bacterium | reverse complement strand
TGACGTGCCTGCTCGCGCTGGAAAACGGCAATCTCTCCGACATCGTGACCATCGACGAGGGCGCGTTCACAGGGCTTGACGGCAACAGCAGCACCGCCGGGCTTCAGGTCGGCGAGCAGCTCTCGCTCAACGACCTGCTCTACTGCCTGATGATCTCCTCCGGCAACGAGGCGGCGAACGCCGTCGCGGAGCACATCGCGGGCTCAGTCTCCGACTTCGTGCGTATGATGAACGAGCGCGCCTATCAGCTCGGCTGCACTAGTACGCATTTCGCAAACCCGCACGGTCTGCACGACGAGGAGCATTATACGACCGTCCGCGACCTCGTGACCATCACACAGGCGGCGCTCAAGAGCGAGAACTTCAAGACCATCACCAACACGCCGCGCTATACCCTTCCCGCAACAAATCTTCAGCCCGAGCGTGAGATCAAGACGACCAATCAGCTGATCGACGACTCGACAAGCAACAGCTTTTACTACAAGCGTGCCATCGGCATCAAGACCGGCTTTACCTCGCACGCCGGGCGCTGCATCATCTCGTGCGCGAAGGGCGACGGAATGTATTTCCTCGCGGTGATCTGCGGTGCAGACACGACGGTGCTCGAGTCCGGCGACGTGCAGATGGAAAATTTCCCGGAGTGCATCCGGCTTTTCAACTACGGCTTCGATCAGTTTACCTATGTGACGGTCATCTCGCCGCTCTATCCTTTGGCGCAGATCACCGTGAATAACTCCGCCGCGTCGCAGGTCGTCTCCCTCGCCCCGGCGCAGGAGATCCGCCTGCTGCTGCCGAAAAAATACGACCCGGAGCTTCTGACGGTCGACCCGGAGCCGTCGGCGCAGAGCGTCGACGCGCCGGTCTATTCCGGCGACGTGCTCGGGAGCGTCAGCGTCTCCTATGACGGCGAGCTGCTCGGCACATCCGAGCTGCTGGCGATCAACGACGTGGCTAAGTCCGATATGTCCGCCGCTGCCGCCGGGACAACGTCCTATATCCAGAGCAACTGGTGGAAATGGGTCATCATCGTGATCGTACTCGCGATCGCCGCGTGCTTCGTGCTTCTGGTGCTGGTGCAAATTCGGAGGGTGCGCGCGCGGCGCGCCCGGATGGAGCAGCGGCGCAGAGCGCTCGAGCAGCGCCGGCGCAAATTCCGCGAGGAATTTGACCATGAGGATCTTTGACACGGGAAAGGAGGCGCGCGCGTGCTGAACTGGGAAACGCTTGAGGCAGCCTGTAAGAGCTGCACAAAATGCCCGTTGTGCCAGACGCGGCACAACGTCGTCTTTGGTGTCGGTCCGCACGACGCGGAGGTGTTCTTCATCGGCGAGGGTCCCGGCGAGCAGGAGGACCTGCGCGGCGAGCCGTTCGTCGGTCCCGCCGGAAGGCTACTGGACGAGATGCTCTCGATCATCGACCTCGGGCGGGAAAACTGCTATATCGGCAATATTGTCAAGTGCCGCCCGCCGCACAACCGCGACCCGCTTCAGACCGAGCAGGACACGTGCATCGACTGGCTGCGTGCGCAGACGCGGCTGCTTCGCCCGAAGATCATCGTCTGCCTCGGAAGAATTGCCGCGATGAAGCTCATTCGCGAGGATTTCAAAATTTCGCGCGAGCACGGTCAGTGGGAACAGAAGGGCGGTATCTGGTTCACGGCGCTCTATCATCCCTCCGCGCTCCTGCGCGACGAGACCAAGCGCCCGGATACCTTCCGCGATCTCAAATCGCTTCAGGCGAAGGTGCAGGAGGTCTGCACGCATACGCTTCAGGTAACCGATGATCCAATCGGCAAGCGTGATCGACGTTTTGGAACAAATGAAGGTTTGAAAAACGCAGACGACTGAATCAGCGTTACTCAGGAGAAATGAAAATGGAAAAGCTTTACGACCGCGCGGACATTTACGATCTGCTGGAAAATGATCGGCGCGACCAGATCACAAAGGAGCACTGGGAAAAGGCGCTCGGCGGCAAGGATATCCACACCATTCTGGATGTCAGCATCGGGACCGGGAGCCTCTCGCTTCCGCTCTGCGCGCTTGGTGTGCAGCTGACCGGCTCGGACCTCAGCACGGCAATGCTCGCCCGCTGCGGCGCGAAGGCGCAGGCACGCGGATATGAGATCGAGCTGCATCCTTGCGATTTCCGCGCGCTGGATACCGTCTTTTCCGGGCGGCGGTTTGACTGCGTCTGCTCGACTGGCAATTCGCTTCCCTATGTGGAAAACGCAGAGATACCAGGCGTTCTGCGTCAGATGGCCGCACTGGTAAAGCCCGGCGGCTGGATGTATATCGACCTTCGCAATTGGGATAAGATCGTCAAAAACCGCGAGCGGTTTTATTTCTATCAGCCCTCGCTTCTGCCGGACGGCGCGCGGATGAATCTGGTGCAGGTCTGGGACCACCTCCCGGACGGCGCGGTCGATTTCAACCTCATTTATACCTTTGAGCGCGAAAGCCGCATCTTTCAGCATGAGGTCTTCACCGAGCACTATCACCCACTGCCGCGCAGGCTTCTGCTCGATACGCTCGCGGAGCTCGGCTATGGCGCGCCAGAGCTGTTTTGTATGCCCGCGCAGCAGCCGAATCAGCCGCCGCTTGACGAGCTGGACTGGTACTGCGTGATGGCGCAAAAGAGAATCTGATTTCGTCACCCGAAAGGGGTGCCGATTTTTGCGCCCGGCGGGCGAGGGGACCGCATCCGGAGGATGCGGGAGGCGTTTCTTTGCGCGGCAAAGCTTTGGAGGGGCGGACGACTTC
>CAKTVN010000266.1 GCA_934623545.1 uncultured Oscillospiraceae bacterium | reverse complement strand
GGTGAGCGCGGCGGTATCCTGCGCGATCATGAGCTCCTCATTGGTCGGGATGACCCATACCTTGACCTTGGAGTCGTCGGAGGAAATGACAGCCTCTTCGCCGCGGACCTTGTTCTTCTCTGCGTCGATCTTGACGCCGAGGAATTCGAGTCCCTCGCAGATGGAGGCGCGCATGGAGGCGGAGTTTTCGCCGACGCCTGCGGTGAAGACGAGGCAGTCGACGCCGCCGAGCGCGGCTGCGTAGGCGCCGATGTACTTGCGGACCTCATATGCGAACTTGTCAAGCGCCAGCTGTGCAGCTTCGTTGCCCTTTTCGGCGGCGGCATCCAGATCGCGGAAGTCGGAGGAAACGCCGTCGGAGAGCGCGAGCACGCCGGACTTCTTGTTGAGCATGGTCAGGCACTCATCGGCGGACATCCCGTACTTGTTCATGATGAACTGTGCGACACAGGTGTCGATGTCGCCGGAGCGGGTGCCCATGGGGACGCCTGCGAGCGGGGACAGACCCATCGAGGTATCCTGGCACTTGCCGTCCTTCACGGCGGACAGAGACGAGCCGTTGCCGAGGTGGCAGACGATGACGCGGGACGCGTTCTCCACACCGCCCATCAGCTCGATGCAGCGCTTGGAGACGAAGCGGTGAGAGGTGCCGTGGAAGCCGTAGCGGCGCAGATGATCCTCGGTGTAATACTTGGTGGGGATGGCATAACGGTATGCCTTCGGGGGCATGGTCATGTGGAACGCAGTGTCAAAAACGGCGACCTGGGGCTTGCCGGGCATTGCCTTCTCGCACGCCTCGATGCCCATGAGGTTGGCGGGGTTGTGGAGCGGACCGAGCGGAATGCACTCGCGGATGGTGTCCTTGCAGGCGTCGGTGATCACGCAGGACTCGACGAACTTGTCGCCGCCGTGGAGCACGCGATGACCGACCGCGTCGATCTCGTCAACGGATTGGATGACGCCGTATTCCGGGTCGACCAGAATGCTCATGACCGCCTCGATGGCTTCCTTGTGGGTGGGCATGGGGATGTCCTTCTCGTATTTCTTGCCGGTCGCGGGGACCTTATGGGTGAGCCGACCGTCGAGACCGATGCGCTCACACAGGCCCTTGGCGGCAACGTCGCCGGTGTCCGGATTCATGAGCTGATATTTGAGACTCGAGCTGCCGGCGTTGATGACCAGTACGTTCATAGTTCTTCACTCCTGTATTTCATTTTTTCGAGCATTGTGCTAAAATATTCACAGCATCTATCATCATACTATAATTTTCTCGCGGAAACAAGTGCTTTCCGCAAGATTTTACGCGGGAGGACGGCATGAAGGCAGCTGGCATCATCTGTGAATACAATCCCTTCCATCTCGGGCACGCAAAGCAGCTGCGCATGGTGCGTGAGGCGCTCGGCGGCGACACGGCGGTCGTCTGCCTGATGAGCGGGAATTTTGTGCAGCGCGGCGCGCCGGCGATCTTTGATAAGACCGTGCGTGCGCGGGCGGCGGTCGCGTGTGGGGCGGACCTGGTGCTGGAGCTGCCGGTCTGCTGCGCACTTCAGTCGGCAGAGGGCTTCGCCCGCAGCGGCGTGGGGATTTTCGACCGCCTCGGCGCGGTCGACGTGCTGGCGTTTGGAAGCGAGACGGGGCAGACCGAAACGCTTCTGCGCGCGGCGCAGACGATGTTGCTGCCGGAGTTTTCCGCGCTTCTGCGCGCGCAGCTGGAGACTGGCGCGAGCTATCCGGCGGCGCGGCAGCGGGCACTGGAGCGGCTGAAGGGAGACGGTGCGCTGCTGGCGCAGCCGAACGACATTCTGGCGGTGGAATACTGTAAGGCGCTTTTGGAGCGCGAGAGCGCCATCCGCCCGCTGGCGCTGCACCGCGCGGGGGACTATCACGACCAGAAGCCGGACGCGGAGGACCCCTCGGCGACCGCTGTGCGCGCACAGCTCATGGAGGATGGCGACTGGCGGCGGCTGGTCCCGAAGCGTGCGGCGGAGATTTACGCGGGCGCGACCCGGTACGCGCAGGCGTATGGCGAGCGGGCAATGCTCGCGCGGCTGCGTGGCATGGACAAGGCGCAGTGGGAGCAGATCCCCTTCGGCTCGGAAGGGCTTTGGAGCAAGGTGTGGAAGGCGGTGCAGACGCAGGCGTCGATCGAGGAGACCTTGTGCGCGGCGAAGTCGCGGCGCTATCCGCGCACGCGGTTGCAAAGAATGCTGATGTGTGCCTACCTCGGCTTGACGCAGGAGCAGCTGCTGCGTCCGGCACCGTATGTGCGGGCGCTTGCGTTTGATGACGCGGGGCGCGCACTGCTGCGCCGGATGCGCCGCGAGGGGAGCATTCCCATCGTGAACGCGGGCGAGCGTCCGGAGAACGCGGACTTTTTTGCGCTGGAGCGCCGCTGCGCAGCGCTGTACGGGCTGTTCGCGCAGCCCGGCGCGGGGACAAATGAGGTTTTGGAAGAAAAGCTCCGGTTCTGCCCGGAGGGGAAGAAGTAAACGCGCCCGAAGGACGCGATTTCGTCACCCGAAGGGTGACGCCCCATTGCGCCCGGAGGGCGCAATCCCGCGCCAAAGGCGCGGGATCTCTCTTTTCTCGTGCGAGACGTGTAGGGGCGGACGCCCCTGTCCGCCCGCCGCGCCGCAGGCGCGGAACTGTCTTCCGTATTCACCGCAGTGCCGCTTTCATTGCGCGACCGCAACTGTGCCTCCGGCGGCATACTTTTTTCTGTCTTGCCAGAAAAAAGTATGCAAAAAAGAGGCGCAGGACGC
>CAKTVN010000265.1 GCA_934623545.1 uncultured Oscillospiraceae bacterium | reverse complement strand
ACTATATCCATGTTGTCGATCTGGCGAAGGGGCATGTTGCGGCGATTCAATATCTGATGAGCCATACGGGCGAGGGCGTGTTCAACCTCGGCACCGGTCACGGCTACAGCGTGCTTGACATGGTACACGCCTTTGAAGAGGCTAACGGTGTAAAGGTGCCGTATGAAATTACCACGCGCCGTCTTGGCGACCTGGCGACCTGCTATGCAGATCCCACCAAGAGCTTGGAGGTGCTCGGCTGGAAGGCAGAGCGAGATCTCGTCGATATGTGCCGCGATACTTGGAATTGGCAGAGACAGAACCCCAATGGATACGATAAGTGAGGAGAATAAATAATGCTGCATCTGAAAATTATGAAGGTCCGGACGCCGGAAGAAGCCGGTGCGCTGGGCGCGGACCTGTTTGAAGAGGTCATTCTGGCAAAGCCCGCCTGCGTGCTGGGGCTTGCCACCGGCTCCACCCCCATTCCCCTCTACAAGGAGCTCATTCGTCGCGAAAAGGCTGGAAAGATTGACTTCTCCCGCGTCCGCTCCGCAAACCTCGACGAATACAGGGGGCTTGCGCCCGACCACCCGCAGAGCTACCGCCGGTTCATGCAGGAAAACCTGTTTGACCACATTTCCATCAAGCCCGAAAACACCATCGTTCCCGATGGCCTGACCGCGGACATCCCCGCCATGTGCGAAGCCTACGAGCGCCAGATCGAGGACTGGGGCGGCGTGGACATTCAGCTGCTCGGCATCGGCCATGACGGCCACATCGGCTTCAACGAGCCGTGCGACCATTTCCCGGTCATAACGCACGAGGTGCAGCTGACCGAAATGACGCGCGAGGCGAACAAGCGCTTCTTTGATTCCCTCGACGACGTGCCTGCCGCCGCTATCACCATGGGTATCGGAACAGTCATGGCTGCCCGTAAGGTCCTCCTCATCGCCACCGGCGAGAGCAAGGCGGACATCCTCTATAAGGTGTTCTATGGTCCGGTCAAGCCCGAGGTCCCCGGCTCCATTTTGCAGTTCCACCCCGATGTCACGGTCATTTGTGACGAGGCAGCAGCCGCCAAGCTCCCGCTGTGAGCGAAAAGGAGAGCACTATGAACTATCTCGGTATTACATACTCCCTGAAAAATCAGCCCTTGCTGGACAAGAACTTCATTCCGTTCGGCGTTTGGGCGCAAGCCTATCTGAAAGACGCTGCTCAGCCGTTCAGGATCGCAGTCGAACGCGAAAACGGTCTGATCTCTGTGTTTGAAACAAAGCTTCGCGGTCCGGAATTTGCCGAAGCCAATTATCGTTACGCAGAGCGCCTTGTCAAAATGCTCCTCTGGAGCGTCGGCGGCTGGCGCGTGTATCTCTGCGGCGACGAGGCGATCGCAAAGCGTATGCAGGACGAATACCGCGCGGGCGGGAAGCGGGAATTTGACGTGGGCTTTATGCAGGACGTGTACGAGCGATCCTTTGAGATCGTCGTCACGGACGAAGAGACCTTCCCGCAGGCGCACGAACAGACCAGAAAGGTCGGCGGTCATGTGAACGGCTGCCGCATCGGCTTTGACGCGGGCGGCTCCGACCGGAAAGTCTCTGCCGTCATCGACGGCAAGACGGTCTACTCTGAGGAGGTCGTCTGGCACCCGAAGACGAGCGAAGATCCGCAGTACCAGTATGACGGCATTGTTGCCGCATTCAAAACGGCAGCGTCCAAAATGCCGCGTGTGGACGCCATCGGCGTGTCATCCGCAGGCGTGTTCATCGGCAACGCGCCGATGGTTTCTTCCATCTTCCTCAAGGTCCCGCGCAGCCGCCGCGAAGAGGTCAAGACCATCTTCGACCGTGCCGCGAAGGAGATCGGCGATGTGCCCATCGTCGTTGCCAACGACGGCGACGTTTCCGCGCTTGCAGGCGCGATGAGTCTGCATGAAGGCGCGGTCATGGGACTTGCTATGGGGACAAGCGAGGCAGTCGGATATGTTAATGCCGATTGTAACCTGCTCGGCTGGTTCAGCGAGCTGGCGTTTGCGCCCGTTGACCTGAATGAACACGCCATGCGCGATGAATGGTCCGGCGACATCGGCGTCGGCTGCAAATACTTCTCGCAGGATGCCGTTATAAAGCTGGCTCCGGCGGCGGGCATTGCGCTGGCAGAAAGCCTTACGCCTGCGGAAAAGCTCAAGGAGGTGCAGAAGCTGGCAGAGCAGGGCGTTTCATATGCGCAGGACATTTTCAAATCCATCGGCGTCTATCTTGGTCATACGCTTTGCCTCTATGAAATGTTCTATGATATTCGCAATCTCATCGTTCTGGGGCGTGTTGCGTCGGGTGTAGGCGGGGATCTGATCGTCGCTGAATGCCAGCGGGTGCTGAACGAAGAATATCCCGAGCTTGCGCAGAAGCTGTGCGTCATGCTTCCAGATGAGGAATTCCGCCGCGTCGGTCAGTCGATGGCTGCCGCCAGCCTGCCGGAGGTGTGAGCATGCTGTTCAAAAACGCAAATATTTTCGTGAACGGACGTTTTCAGCACGGATCCTTCCGCGTGGAAAACGGAAGATTTACGGAGGTTTTGAACACCGTCCCTGCGGAGGACGGCATCGATCTGGAAAACCAGCATGTCATTCCGGGTCTTGTGGACGTCCACAACCACGGCAACTCCGGCGCGGATTTCTCGGACGGCGACTACGACGGGCTTGTCAAAATGGCGCGCTATCTCGCACAAAACGGCGTGACGAGCTTCGCGCCCGCGTCCATGACGCTTCCGTATGATGTACTGGAAACGGCGTACAAAACGGCAGTCCAGCTCAGAAA
>CAKTVN010000264.1 GCA_934623545.1 uncultured Oscillospiraceae bacterium | reverse complement strand
CATACTTTTTTCTGTCTTGCCAGAAAAAAGTATGCAAAAAAGAGGCGCTGGACGCGTTCTATAGCGCTTACGCGCGAAAGGGCGTGTCGTTTCGTTGTGCGTATTTCCGTTACGCCATCCGTAGTCCGAACGCCCTTCGGGCGACCGTCAAATCGGGTTTCCTGAGCGCACGATAAATTGCACGTGTCGTTATGTTAACGCCCGTTGAATATTTGACGTATGAAATTCGAAAGAGACGCAGAGTATTTCGACTGCCTCGCCGGGCTATCCCAATTCGCATCTGCATCGCGTTTTTGTTGATTCAAAATTTACTTTTGCACAAACCAAACCCCCGGGAATGATCCAAGAAGGGGGCATCAGCCCTCTTCTTGGTCGTTTTAAGGGGGATCGCAAAGGGGGAGAATCGAAACTCCTCCTTTGCCGTTTTCTTTTTACCGCCAGCGGCTTTTTCTTTGCCGCGCAAAGAAAAAGGGGCTGAATTGCGTCTCTCGCGCACTGCGTGCGCGGATAGGGTGTCACCCTTCGGGTGACAAAATCGCGTCCTTCGGGCGCGAAAAGCTCCCGCGCATTTCATGTGCGGAAAAGTCCGCAATCTCAAATTGAGACAGCACAAGAGCATTGATTTTTCCCTGCAAAACCGTTAAAATCAGAGCTGTCAAATAAAAATGGATCGAGGTACTGCTATGAAAGTTTTGTTTGGCTGCGACCCCAACGCAGTGGAAATGAAGAAGGTCTGATGCAGGTCGCGCAGAAGCTGGGCTGCGAGGTCGTCGACATGGGAAGCGACGATCCCATCTACGCCAACACCGCCATCGCGGTCGCAGAGGCGGTCGCCGCCGGCAAGGGCGATCGCGGCGTGTTGGTCTGCGGGACGGGGCTCGGAATGTCCATCGCCGCGAACAAGGTCAAGGGCGCCTATGCGGCGCTGCTCAGCGACGTTTATTCCGCGCAGCGCTCCGTGCTCAGCAACAATGCGAACATCGCCTGCATGGGCGCGTTCACGATCGGCGGAAAGCTGGCGGCAGAGCTGCTCAAGACCTTCCTCAGCCTGTCGTTCGACCCGAACAGCTCCTCCGCGCCGAAGGTCGCGCGCTATCACGAATACGACGAGGCGCGTTGAAATGGACAAGCAAAAGAAGCTCTATCTTGGCACCAACACCAAGATGTATAAGACCATCGCCGACACGCAGGAATTTCTGACCGGGCTGAAGCAGCGCACGGCGGATATTTCCCGTGAGAAGCTCGAGCTGTTTGTGATCCCGTCGTTTACGACGCTCTATCACGCGCGGCAGTGCGCCGCCCCGGAGGAGATCCACCTCGGCGCGCAGAACATGGGCTGGGAGGATCAGGGTCAGTTCAGCGGCGAAATTTCGCCCCTGATGCTCAAGGAGGTCGGCACAGAGATCGTCATGATCGGTCACTCCGAGCGGCGTCATGTGCTGCTGGAGACCGACGAGATGGAGAACAAAAAGGTCCTCTGTGCGCTGCGGCACGGCTTTACGCCGCTGCTGTGCATCGGCGAGACCGGCGAGGAAAAGCGTCTTGGGCTCTCGGACGAGGTGCTGCGCACGCAGCTCAAAGTCGGTCTGCACGGCGTGCGTCGCGAGGATGCAGCAAAGCTCTGGATCGCCTATGAGCCGGTCTGGGCGATCGGCGTCGGCGGCACGCCCGCCAGCAAGGAATACGCCGAGGAAAAGCACTGCGTCATCCGCGACTGCGTAAACGAGCTGTTCGGCGAAGAGACCGGCAGCCAAATTCCACTTCTCTACGGCGGCAGCGTCAACCCGGACAACGCGCCGGAGCTGATCCGGATGTGCAACATCGACGGACTTTTCATCGGGCGCAGCGCCTGGCAGGCGGACAAGTTTGAATCGATCATCCGCACCGTGCTCCCGCTCTGGGAGGCGAAGTAAGCCGGGCTTCTGCGCGGCATACGCAGCGGATTTTTCCACCTGCACGCAAAAATCCCGCAGGATTTTTGACACTCAGCCGCACATCGTGTATAATAGAGTTGATACGGGCACATCGTAACCGTGTCACAAGCAACTTCAGCAGATACGGAACGGAACGGAGTGATCGATCATTATGCTGAACATCAGCCACGAGCTTGACCTTCAGGACTGCCCCATCTGCGGCGGACCCGCGCTTTTAGAGGAAGAAAAGGACGCGTCGTTCTATGTCATGTGCATGGACTGCGGCGCGCATACGGCGGACGTCGCCTACCGCACGGCAGACGAGCGCCCGGACTGCGCGCAGCGCGCCGCGCGCCTGTGGAACATCGGCAAGGTGCTTCGCAGCACGCCGGGAGACTAAGCGAAACGCATCCGGCGGGAGACGCTCCGACAGGGGCTTCTCCCGCTTCGTCTTTTCTGCCGGTGCAGCCAAGCCGCAAAACACATTCGTTCTAGGGTGTATCTGAAAACCGCCAACACATCCGGACAGCGGGTCTTTTTGCACTGCGCCGTGTCATTTTTCCTTGAAATACGTCACTATTCCTGCGAAAAAATGTCTTACTCAGCACAAAAATCCCTCGCTGCCGGTCACGTTTTCAGTTTTCAGATACACTCTAGCGGGCGACGCTTCGCCGCGCAGGCACACTTGCGGCACGAAACACAATTCGCCTGCGCACATTTCCGCCTTGCAAACAGTTTCCGCAGCAATATCCCGTAAATACGCGCCGCGGCAAAATTTGTTCTTGACAAACCACGGTTTATTTTATATAATAACCCCCGCGATGGACAGTTAGCTCAGCTGGTATGAGCACATGCTTGACGTGCATGGGGTCACAGGTTCGAGTCCTGTACT
>CAKTVN010000263.1 GCA_934623545.1 uncultured Oscillospiraceae bacterium | reverse complement strand
GAAAGCACTAAAGAACCAAAACACAAACCAGCGAAGCGTTTGTGTTTTGGAAAGGACGAGCAACGGAATGGACGAGCCCTGCCGCTTGTGGCGGGGTGAGGGATATGGAGCTTGCGAGGACGAGCCGCCGGAGGCACAGTTGCGGTGTCACCGCAAAAGCGGCACTTCCGGTGAATACGAAAGGCAGCTCCGCGCCTTTGGCGCAGCTTGCACCCCTCCGGGCGCAAATAGGGCGTCACCCTTCGGGTGACAGCGTTTTGTACACAATTTGTTCTTGGATTTCATGAATATTTCACAACTTCCCTCTAAGTTTTTTAACAACCCTCTGGTATTCTAAGAATGCAAGAAGCGATAAACACTTTTTCATTTTTCCTCTCTTTTTCTAATTCTTTCTCTTGAAGAAAAGCCGTAAGCGAATTGGTCACTCGCTTACGGCTTCTTCATGATACAAAAAGCTGCGCCCGCTTGGGCGCGGCTTTTCTCATTCCTTGGACGCGGAAGCGAAGCTTCCGATGCCGACGGCGACCGTATGGCGCGTCGGCTCCCAGCCGCGCTTGCAGAACACGGAGCAGACGGCGGCGGGGATGAAGGTCATCATAAACAGCGGAAAGGTCAGAACGGACAGGAGCTTTTTCCCGGTCGCGGCGGAGATGCGCTTCCACTCAGTCAGGACCGTCAGCGCGCCGAGCAGCGCCATGCTGATATACAGTCCCGCGACGCCGCCCAGAAGCGCGATCAGGAGTCCGGACGTGCCGTGCTCTGCGGCGGCGCTCAGCGCGACAGACACGACCGAGAGGATCGACAGCCCGTAGCCGAACAGCGAGAGCGTCGCGCACTCAAAGCTCGCCCAGCCGGTCCGCCCGCCGCGCAGCATCCCGCGCAGATAATCCTTTGCGTACAGGAGCGAGACCTGAATGCCGCCCTGCGTCCAGCGGATGCGCTGCTTCCACGACTGCGCAAAGCCCGACACCTGCTCGTCATAGAGCATCGCGCGGCGGTTAAAGCCGATGCGCACGCCATGTGTGGCGCACCAGGTGTCAAACTCGATGTCCTCCGTCAGCGTGAAGAAGCTCCAGCCGCCGCACTTTTCCAGCAGCCCGCGCGTAAAGCCGAAGCCCGTCCCCGTGACCGCGCAGCTGGTGCCGAGCATCATCCGCGCCGCGTTCAGATGGACAGAGTCGTGCAGATACCACAGCGCGTAGGAGGAGGACAGCCAGTTGTCGGAAAAATTTTTGGTATTGCGGTAGCCGTGGAACGCCTCGAAGCCGTCGCTGCAGGTGCGGTTGATCTGCGAAATATAGTCCCGGCAGAGCAGATTGTCCGCATCAAAGACCAGAAACGCATCGTACTGCTCCAGCACGCCGTTCGCGCGCATCCATTCGATCAGATCGTGCAGCGCGTAGCCCTTGCCGACGCGCAGACGGTTAAACCGGCGCAGGACCTGTGCGCCGCCCGCCTCTGCAAGCTCCGCCGTGCGGTCGGTGCAGTTGTCGGCGACGACATAGACGCCGATGCGCTCGGCTGGATAATCCTGCTCGCGGATGCTTTGCAGCAGATACGGCAGCACTGCCTCCTCGTTGCGCGCGGCGATCAGGATGGCATAGCGCGTGGGCTTCTCGGGCAGGTGCTTCGGCTCCTTCCAGAAAAGCGATACGATCAGATAGACGGTCTGATAGCAGAAGCACAGACCGGTCAGCAAAACCAGCACGCGGCTGAGCTGCTTCAAAATTTCGACGGTATGCATACAGTAACTCCCATCCTTCAATGTGACCCATATGATACCGCAGTTTGTCGAAAGAAACAATCTGCAAAACTCTTAAAAAACGCTTAAGATAACAAGTAAACATTTTGTTAAATTCCCAAAAGGGTCTCCATTTTTTGTGTCGAGTACGTTATAATATAAAAAACGTGGTGTGTGATTTTGCGTTTTGCAATCATTTATTTATAAGCAGGTGTTTCCATGGTTTACGCATTTCTGGCGCTCAGTCTGGTCTGTACGGGGCTGACGGGCGCGCTCAACAACTGGTTTTCGAGCTGGAACGCCCTGTGGCAGGTGCCGCTGGGCTTCGCGGGCTTCTTTCTGGGCTTCGTGCTGCTGTTCGCGCTCGTGCTGTTCATCTCCACACGCTTCGTGGACCCGAAAAAAATGCTGGAAAAGCCGAGCGCGTATTTCCGCTTCATGCTCAACCAGTTCTGCCGCCTCGCCTTTTTCCTCGGCGGCGTACACGTCCACGTGACGGGGCTGGAAAAGCTGCCGAAGAACAACCGATTTCTGCTCGTCTCAAACCATCTGTTCGCGTTTGACCCGCTGATCTATTATTACGCCATCCCGAACAGCGAGCTGGCGTTCATCTCGAAGAAGGAAAACTTTTCGCTGTTCATGGTCGCGGAGATCATGCGCGAGCTGCTTTGCCTGCCGATCGACCGGGAAAACGACCGCGAGGCGCTGCGGACGATTTTGAAGGCGATCCAGTTTTTGAAGGAAGACAAGACCTCCATCGCCGTCTTCCCCGAGGGCTATACCAGCAAGACCGGTGAGCTGAGCAGCTTCCGCAACGGCGCGTTCAAGATCGCGCAGAAGGCGGGCGTGCCGATCGTGGTGTGCGTACTGTCCAACACCCCGGCAATTTTGAAGAATATGTTCCGCCGCCATACGGATGTCTATCTCGACGTGCTGGATATCATCCCCGCCGAGGATCTGGCGGGCGTCACGACGGTGCAGATCGGCGGGCGCGTCCACGATACCATGGTGAATGGCATCGCCGCGAGGCGCGAGGCGATGGCATAACGCCGCGCCGCAGGCGCGGAGCTGAAC
>CAKTVN010000262.1 GCA_934623545.1 uncultured Oscillospiraceae bacterium | reverse complement strand
CCACTGTTCCGCCGCCGCCGGGTCCGTCCCGTCGGAGAGCATGAGCAGCGTCTCCCCACGCCCCATCGAGACGCGCAGACACTCGGGACGGACTTTTCCGCCGGCGCTGACGCCGGGCGGCGGCGTGGGAGAACCCAGCCGCAGGACGCGGCGCGCTTTCTTGAGATAGGACGGCGCGGCGCCCCACTTATGCAGAAATCCCTCGCCGGTTACAAGACTGATCTGAAGCAGGTCGATGGTGGAAAAGCCGCCGTCGCCGCGCAGGATATAGACGCCGTTGAGCATCTGCATCGCATCCTGCGGCTCAAAGCCGGAGACGATCAGCTCGGACAGGAAGTGAATCGCTCCGGCGCTCTCGCGCGACGCCTCCTCGCCGGTCCCCATGCCGTCGCAGAGCAGAACGTAGTACCACTCCCCGCAGGTAAAGCAGCTTCCATGATCGCCGCTGACGGTATTGCCGCGCACGCCGCGCGCGCGGTAGCCGAGGTCGGGCGTGTAGGACGGGGGCTGCGCGCTCGCGCGCTCCGGCGTCTCGGCGATGCTTTGCAGCAGGCGCGAGAGATAGCGGTACTGATCGGAGACGACGGCGCGGCTTTCGGCGAGGCGGCTCTGATACTGCCGCCGGGCAAGCTGATCGTCCAGCGCCTCGTTGACGGCGGTCAGAAAGCCGTCCGGGTAGCAGCAACGCTCCAGAAAAAAGTCCGGAAGATCGTCGCGCGAGGCGTTTCCGCGCTGCAAAATGCGGCACGCCGCGCGCGAGAGTGCGAGATAGGTGTCGGAGGCGTGGCGCTCCCAGCAGTCATGATACCGCCCGCAGCTGCGGCAGACCTGATCGGCGGCTTTGTCAAAGACGGCGGCGGACTGCGGCTCGAGGTCGTGCAGCCGCACCCGGTCGAGCGTCCGGCTGACACCGTCGAGCAGGTCGCACGTATGGCGCAGCTCGCTCAGCCGCGCGTCCAGCACGGCAGACTGCTTTTCCTCCAGCGCCTGCCGCAAAGACTGCGGTGCGAGCAGCGCCAGCACCACGCCGAGCGCAGAAGCAGCCAAAAGGCTCGCATCCGTCCCGCCGGTAAAGAGCACGCCCGAGAGGCAGCAGCCGAGAAACAGCGCCGCCCGCAAAAAAAGCGGTGTGAGCACTGCGGCGCGGCAGACAAGCGCAGCAAGCGTAAAGACGGCGGTCATGGACACGTCGTGCGTGCAGCTCAGATCGAGCGCCAGCCCGCAGGCGGCGGCAGTCACAAGCGCATCCGCGCCGGACAGCGCGAGAAAAACGGCGCAGGCGGCGAGCACTGCGCTCAGCGGAAGCCCTCCCGGAAGCAGGATGCGCGAGCATCCTGCGAGCAGGCACGCGGCGAGAAAACCGCGCGCAGGGCGCGAGCGGCGCTCGAGCGCGTCAGTGAACGCGGCGGTGCATACGGCGAGCAGCAGCAGACGGACGATCAGAAAAACGGTCTCGCGGATGGAAAAATCGGTGCTCATCAGGCTGAGCACGCCGATGAGCGTATAGAGCACGCACGAGGATGCGGGCAAAAACCATTTGCGCTCGCGCGGAAGCAGCCCGGAAAAAATGCAGAGCTCCGCCAGGATCAGAAATCCGGCAGCAGCCAGCTCAAACGCCCCGGCGCTGCCCCAGAAGACAAGATAGCCCGCCGACGCGCCGAGATAGGCGCAGATCGCCGCGAGGGAAAACGGCATCGCCGCCAGCAGCGCCAGCGCCGCCGTTACGCTCCTGCCGAGCAGACTGACCCCGGCGAGCAGAAAGCATCCGGCAAACGCCGCGCCGCAGCGCAGCGCGAGCCGCAGGGCGGCGTTGGAGGCGATCTGGACGGACAGCTCATGCCGGAGCGTATGCAGCTTCTGCCCCAGCGCCGCTTGCTTTTTCATAGGAACCCCTCTTTGATGGAAGATTTTGGACATCTGTCTTCATCTTATCACTACATATGGGAAAAATACGTCGGGAAAGGGCGGCGGAACGCGCCGCAGACAGAATCTTCTTGCAAGCTGCCGGGGAAATGCGTACAATGGAGAAAACAGACGGAGGTGCGGTCTATGGCGACGGAGCTGGAGATCAAATTTGCGGCGCGGGACCCGGCGCAGCTGGAACAGATCTTGCATGACCCGGAGATCTGCGGGCGCATGGAGCAGCCGGAGTACCGGAGCATTCAAATGGAGACGGTCTATTACGACACGCCGGACGGCGCGCTTTCCGCGCGGCGCTGGACCTATCGCAAAAGGCGCGAAAACGAACGCACGGTCATTACGCTCAAAACGCCCGCCGAGGGCTACGCGCGCGGCGAATGGGAATGCGAAGGTGCCGATCTGGCGACCGCGCCCGAGGCGCTGATCGCGCTCGGCGCGCCGGAGGCGCTGCGCGAAGTCCTGCGCGGCGGCACGCTCAAGGAGGTGTGCGGCGCGCGCTTTACGCGCCGGTGCGCGATGCTTCGGCTTGACGGCGCGCGCTGCGAGCTGGCGGGTGACACCGGATGGCTCCTCGGCGGCGGGCGGCGCGAGGCGCTGTGCGAGCTGGAGCTGGAGCTCAAGGACGGCAGCGCCGAAGAAATGCTCGTCTTTGCGCGCGCGATCGCCGCAAAATACGGGCTTCAGGAGGGAAAAAAGAGTAAGTTTGCAAGAGCCCGCGCCCTCGCCGGGGGATTGTGATTTTACAGATCTGTGCTATAATACACTCAAACGGAAAATGCTTCGCTGCTCGTCGAAACAAACTACACATCCCTCGCTGTGCCGCAAGCGGCAAAGCTCGTCCGTTTCGTTGTTTCTCCTCTCCAAATGTGAATCGCTTCGCTGGATTCACATTTGG
>CAKTVN010000261.1 GCA_934623545.1 uncultured Oscillospiraceae bacterium | reverse complement strand
GGAGGATGTGGACTTCTGGTGCCCATCTGCGGAGACGACCTCCGATCAGCTGCACGTCTTTCTCTCCACCGCCGACGAGGCGGAGGAGGACATCATTGTCGTGACGGGTCCCGCGGTGATCTTGCCGTTTGCCGCCGACGAGGAGCAGTTTGAGGACGCGCCGCTCGTCAGCCCCGTGACCTCGGTCAGCCGGAAGACCCTGATGGAGGCGCTGGATGACAAATTCATCTTCACCGAATTTCTCAAGGACCACGGCGTGCCCTATACCGACCGCGACGGCGTCTATGCCGTGACGAGTATGCAGGAGATGACCGAATGGCAGCCGGTCCTCAGCCGGTCGGTGCTGTACAAGCTCTCGCGTCAGGGCGTGGAGATCTGGGACTATGCCTCGACCTACGTCGACCCGACTGCCTCCGTCGCACCGGGGACGGCGCTGCTGCCGGGCAGCATCGTGCGCGGCGCGAGCTCCATCGGAAAAAACTGCACGATCGGTCCGAATACATATCTGGAAAACGCGAAGATCGGCGACAACACCGTCGTCAACGCCTCGCAGATCTACAATTCCAGCGTCGGCTTTGACACCCACGTGGGTCCGTTCGCCTATGTCCGTCCGGGCAGCACCGTCGGAAATGGCGTCAAGGTCGGCGACTTTGTGGAGATCAAGAACTCCGTTGTGGACGACGGGACGAAGATCTCGCATCTGACCTACGTCGGCGACAGCGACGTCGGTAAAAACGTCAACTTCGGCTGCGGCACCGTCACGGTCAACTATGACCGCGCGAAGAAATTCCGCACCGTCATCGGCGACAACGCCTTCATCGGCTGCAACACGAATCTCGTCGCGCCGGTCACGGTCGGCGAGGGTGCATATACCGCCGCCGGCTCCACCATCACCGACGACATTCCCGCCATGGCGCTCGCGATCGCGCGCGCCCGGCAGACGAATAAAAAGGACTGGGCAGCGAAGCATAAGCTGAAGGAGCCGAAAAAGGAGACCAAATGAGCCGGAAGCCGAGCACAAGCTTCGGAAAAGCAGTTCCCTGCGCCGGAAGGCGTAAAAATAAATGAGTTATTATATGAACTTGGGAAGGACAGAGAGGTAATTTCATATGATTTCACATGGTAAGAATGTCAAGGTGTTCTGCGCGAACGCAAACCGCCCCTTCGCTGAAGGCGTCTGCCGCAAGCTGTGGCTGCCGCTGGGCGACTGCACGGTGACGACCTTCGCCGACGGCGAGGTCTCGCTGACCATCAATGAGACCGTCCGCGGCAGCGACGTGTTCCTGGTGCAGTCCACCTGCAAGCCCGTCAACAACAATCTGATGGAGCTGCTGATCATGATCGACGCCTGTAGGCGCGCCTCCGCCGGACGCATCACCGCCGTCATCCCGTATTTCGGCTATGCGCGTCAGGACCGCAAGGCAAAGGGTCGCGACCCCATTTCCGCGAAGCTCGTGGCGAACATGATCGAAGCCGCCGGCGCCGACCGCGTTCTGACGATGGACCTTCACGCGTCGCAGATCCAGGGCTTCTTTGACATTCCCGTGGACAATTTGCTTGCCAACCCGATCTTCGTCAAGTATTACATGGAAAAATTCCCCGATCATGAGGACATGGTCGTCGTCTCGCCGGATGTCGGCTCCGTCGCGCGCAGCCGCACCTTCGCCAACAAGATGGGCATGGGCCTTGCCATCGTCGACAAGCGCCGCGAAAAGGCAAACCAGTGCGAGGTCATGAACATCATCGGCGATGTGAAGGGCAAGCGCTGCCTGCTGTTTGACGACATGGTCGATACCGCGGGCTCTCTGTGCAACGCGGCGAGGGCGATCAAGGAGATCGGCGGCGCGGTCGAGATCTACGCCTGCGCAACGCACGGCGTTCTGTCCGGTCCCGCCAACGAGCGTATCGCCAACAGCTACATTGAGGAGCTGACGCTGCTCAACACCATCCCGCCACTGGAGGGCGCGTGCGACAAGATCCACTATCTCGACGTGTCGCCCGTCTTCGCAGACGCCATTCAGCGCATTTACGAAGAGAACTCCATGTCTGTCCTGTTCTAAGTGATGCCGCTGTTTCAAAAGCCTGCGTGCGACTGGATGATCGTCGGGCTGGGAAATCCCGGCGCGCAGTATACGCGCACGCGCCACAATACCGGCTTTCTCGCGCTGGAGCTGCTGGAAAAGCAGCTCGGCGCGGAGCGGGAAAAGCAGCGCCATCAGGCGCTGTGCGCCGGTGCGGTCTATCACGGGCAGAAGCTGCTGCTTGTAAAGCCGCAGACGTTTATGAACGCCTCCGGGCTTGCCGTGCGGCAGGCTGCGGACTATTACAAAATTCCGATCGAGCGCATCATCGTGATCTTTGATGATATTTCGCTTCCAATCGGCAAGGTCCGCGTCCGCCCGTCCGGCTCCGCCGGCGGGCACAACGGCATCAAGTCGATCATCTCCGCGATGGGGAGCGACCAGTTCCCGCGCGTCAAGGTCGGCGTCGGCGCGAAGCCGAACCCGGAGTACGATCTGGCGGACTGGGTGCTGTCGGTGATCCCGAAGGCGGACCAGCCGGCGTTTCAAACCGCGCTGGAGCACGCAGCCGGCGCGGCGCTGTGCCTGATCGACGAGGGAGCTGCTGCGGCGGCATCGAGGTTTAACGGACTGTAAAAGCTGCGCCCGAAGGGCGCAGCCTTTGTCACCCCTCCGGGGTGACACCTTATCCGCACGCGCAGCGTGCGGGGAACGTTTCAACCCCGCTTTCTTTCTCAGCATGAGAAAGAAAGCGCCGTTGACGGTCGAAAGAAAGAATACCAAAGGGGGATTTCGATTTCCCCCTTTGGAATCC
>CAKTVN010000260.1 GCA_934623545.1 uncultured Oscillospiraceae bacterium | reverse complement strand
TCAAAATCACGGAATCGGTTACGCCAAAGGCGGAACCTTTCTGATTAAAGAATTTAATCAGAAAATAGTATGAAAACCGTGTCCGAAGGACACGGTTTTTTCGTTGGGGGTGTATTTTTCCAACTGGTGATGTGACCGGCAGCGGGGAATTTTCATGGTGAGCAAGACATTTTTTCACAGGAATACGGACGTATTTCAAGGAAAACTGACGCAGCGCAGCGCAAAAAGACCCGCTGTCCGGGTGCGTTGGGAGTTGGAAGAATACACCCTAGGGCAGCAGCCTGCGCAGCACCGACTCCATCTTCTCGCGGTCCCAGATCACGGGGACGGGATAGGTCGGATTCGCTTCGCGCAGCGCGCGGCGGGCAAGCTCGGGGATATCCTCCTCGCACAGCTGCGCGACGCTCGCGGGGATGCCCATTTTCCGCTCGAGCAGGACGATGCGCTGAAGCAGATTCTGCGCCTTTTCCTCGTTGGTCTGCCCGCCGAGGCGCAGGTGGTCCGCGATGCGCGCGAGCTTGGGCGTGACGCGGCTGCCATAAGCGACCATGACGACCGGAAGGGCAATGGCGCAGGCCTCTCCATGCGGAATATGATACATTCCGCCGAGCGCGTGCGCGATCGCGTGGACATAGCCGACATAGGCGCTCGTAAAGGCGCAGCCGGCATAATACGACCCGAGCAGCAGATGCTCCCTTGCCGGAAGATTGCTGCCGTCGACATAGGCGGCATAGAGATTTTCATTGATGAGCTTCATGGCGTCGAGCGCGTAGCGCCGCGCCTTTTCGGTATTGAAGCAGTTGGTATACGCCTCGATGGCGTGCGTAAAGGCGTCGAGTCCGGTGTGGGCGGTGATGTCCTTCGGGAGCCCGACGGTGAGCGACGGGTCCAAAATCGCCGCGTCCGGCACGAGGCAGAGGTCTGCGACTGGAAACTTGAAGTCGCGGCTCGCGTCTGTCACGACGGCTGCCGCCGTGACCTCGGAGCCGGTCCCAGCGGTCGTCGGGACGGCGACGGCGAAGGGGAGCCTCGCGCGGATCTTCAGCGTGCCCTTCATCTTTTCCAGCGGCTGCTGCGGCTTGGCGATGCGCGCGGCTGCCATCTTGGTGCAGTCGAGCGCGGAGCCGCCGCCGACGGCGAGAAACGCGTCGCAGCCTTCTTCGCGATAGCTCTGCGCGGCGCGCTCGATGCACGCAAGGTCCGGGTCCGGCTTCACGCCGTCATAGACGCTCGCCCCGACGCCCTCCTTCTGAAGCGCCTCCAGAAGCGGGCTGAGCGTTCCGCGCCGGACGGTGCCGGAGGTCGTGACGATCTGCACCTTGCGCACGCCGTTGCGCTCGAGAATGACGGCGGCGTTCAGAAAGCTGCCGTTTCCGACGGTGAGAGACTGCTTCTTCTGCGGCAGGACGCGCTGCGCAAGCGCCATCGCGCCCTGATACATCCGGTAAATGATCTTGAGACCGTTCATATGCTCGCTCCTTTACAGTAATCACATGGGAATTTGAATAACCGGCGCGGCGATCAGAGACCGCAGCGGGCGTTGACCTCCTCCAGAGAGGGGACGCTTGAGATGCCGCCGGGCTGCTGCGTGGAAAGTCCGGCGCTTGTGCAGGCGAAGCGCACGATCTCGTCCAGCTCCGCTCTCTCAAGTGCCTCGGGCGCTTTTCCGGTCTGGAGCAGCTTCCAGACGGCGGAGCCGCCGAAGATATCGCCTGCGCCAGTGGTGTCGATGGTCTTGAGCCCGGTCAGCCCGGGGACCGTGCCGGTCGCGTTTTGGTTGGCATAGAGGCAGCCGTCCTTGCCGAGGGTGATGAAGACCAGCTTGATGCCGAACTCGTTCAGGAGCCGCTGCGCGGCATCTGCGTAGGAGCAGGCGCCGAAAAGGAACTCGACCTCTTCGTCGCTGATCTTGACGATGTCCGCCTGATGCAGCCCCCAGAGCATCTGGCGCTTTGCTTCCTCGAGGTCTTCCCAAAGGGGCTTGCGGAGGTTCGGGTCAAAGGTGATGAGCTTTCCGTGCTCCTTCGCGTAGGCGACAGCATACTGCGTCGCACTGCGCGCGGGCTCGTTCGTAAGAGAAAGCGACCCGAAGTGGAGGGTATCGGTGCGGTCCAGCAGCTCCGCCGGGACCTCCTCACGGGTGAGGCAGGTATCCGCGCCGGGCTTGCGCGCGAAGGAGAAATGGCGGTCGCCATCGGGGTCAAAGGTCACGAAGGCGAGTGTGGTGAACACATCGGGGGAGGAGACGATGCCCTCAGTCCCGATGTCCGCCTTTTCGAGCGTCCCGGTCAGAAGGGCACCGAAGGCGTCAGTCCCGACCTTGCTGATCATGGCGGTCTTCGCGCCGAAGCGCGTCAGCGCCGCAAGGAAGTTGGCGGGCGCACCGCCGGGGTGCGCTGCCATGACGGGATAGCCGTCCGCGTCCGTTTGTGTGCAGGCAAAATCGATCAGCAGCTCTCCGAGCGCGATCACATCATAATGCTTCATAGCGTGTATCTCCTATATGTATATTAGATCACCTCCATGATACCCGGAATCGGGCGGAAATTCAATCCTTACTTTCGAAAAGCGCCCGGATTTTCGTTCGGCGAGATTTGACATCGATTTTACAATTCATGACTTTTTCATTTTACATGCCTTTCATATGATAATGGCGTAATCCGAAGTCAAAA
The DNA here is from genome assembly GCA_934623545.1 of uncultured Oscillospiraceae bacterium. GTDB lineage: Bacteria > Bacillota > Clostridia > Oscillospirales > Oscillospiraceae > CAG-170. The sequence continues at coordinate 179 of CAKTVN010000260.1, read as the reverse complement.
CAAACATGAAATGAAAAGGAGTCATTCAAAATGAAAAAAGTAATTTCTCTGGCGCTGGTACTGGTGCTTGCGATCGCGGCGCTGGCTGGCTGCGCGAAAAAGGAATCCGGCAGCGTCGCAACGGACGGCTCGACCTCAATGGAAAAGGTCATCGGCGCGCTCGGCGAGCAGTTTATGAA
>CAKTVN010000259.1 GCA_934623545.1 uncultured Oscillospiraceae bacterium | reverse complement strand
CCGCAACTGTCGCTCCGCGGGCATACTTTTTTCTGTCTTGCCAGAAAAAAGTATGCAAAAAAGAGGCGCTGGATGCGTTCTATAGCGCTTACGCGCAGAAAAGCAAATCGTTCCGTTGTGCGTTTTTTTCGTTACACCGTCCGTAGTCCGAACGCCCTTCGGGCGGCGCATTTAATTTCGTATACAGAAATATCGCACTGCGGTAAATATTTGACGTATGGAAGTCGGGCAATGTTTGTCCTATTGAGGGAGTAGGGGCTGATGCCCACATTAGTCCTTTGCACAGCGGGTCGATGTGGGCATCGACCCCTACGAACCTCTTGATATCGGATACACCCCGAATTTCATACGTCAAATATTCAGCGGGCGCGAACGGAACGATTCGTACAATTCATCATGCGCTCAAGAAACCCGATTCTACGGTCGCCCGAAGGGCGTTCGGTCTACGGAAAGTGTAACGATAACACGTAAAATCTAACGACACGCCTTTCCGCGCGTAAGCGCTATTTCGCGTCCCCCAGCACTCTTTTCTCCACCATCTTTTCTCTTGCGAGAGAAAAGATGGTGCCGCCGGAGGCACAGTTACAGTGTCGCTGTAAAAACGGCACTGCGGTGCAATCGCAGAAGTATTCCGCGCCTGCGGTGCGGTATTGCGCTCTCTGGGCGCAAATCAGTTTTTCAGGCTCTGCATCGGCGCAGGGATGCGCCCGCCGCGCGCGATGAACTGCGCGGGGCTCTCCGGATGCACCGGCATGATGGGCGCAGAGCCAAGCAAGCCGCCGAACTCCACGCTGTCGCCGGGCTTCTTGCCGGGAGCTGGGATGACACGGACGGCGGTGGTCTTCGAGTTGACCATGCCGACGGCGGCTTCGTCCGCAATGATGGCGGAGATCGTCTCCGCGGGCGTATCGCCCGGGATGGCGATCATGTCCAGACCGACCGAGCAGACGCAGGTCATCGCCTCCAGCTTGTCGAGCGTCAGCGTGCCCGCCTTAGCTGCGGCGATCATGCCCTCGTCCTCCGAGACGGGGATGAACGCGCCCGAAAGCCCGCCGACCGAGCCGGACGCCATCAGTCCGCCCTTTTTGACCGCGTCGTTGAGCATGGCGAGCGCGGCGGTCGTCCCATGCGTGCCGCAGGTCTCCAGCCCCATTTCCTCCAGGATCCGCGCGACGCTGTCTCCGACGGCGGGCGTCGGCGCGAGCGAGAGATCGACCACGCCGAACGGCACACCGAGGCGGCGCGAGGCCTCCTGCGCTACCAGCTGACCGGTGCGCGTGATACGGAAGGCGGTCTTCTTGATCGTTTCCGCGAGCTCGTCAAAGGGACGTCCGCGGACGGACTGGATCGCATGATAAACGACGCCCGGACCGGAGACACCGACGTTGATGACGCTCTCCGCTTCACCGACGCCGTGGAACGCGCCCGCCATAAAGGGGTTATCCTCCACGGCGTTGCAGAACACGACGAGCTTGGCGCAGCCGAGCCCATCCTGCGCGGCAGTCAGCGCGGCGGTGCGCTTGACGGTCTCGCCCATCAGCCGCACGGCGTCCATGTTGATGCCTGCTTTGGTGCTGGCGACGTTGACGCTGGAGCAGACCAGCTTCGTCTCCGCCAGCGCCCGCGGGATGGCGGAGATCAGCCGGCGGTCGCTGGAGGTAAAGCCCTTATGCACGAGGGCGGAGAAGCCGCCGATGAAGTCGACGCCGCACTGCGCGGCAGCCTTGTCCATCGCAACGGCAAACGGCACGAAATCCTCCGTCTGGCACGCACCGGCGACCAGCGCCATCGGCGTGACGGAGATGCGCTTGTTGACGATCGGCAGACCGAGCTCGCGCTCGATCGCGCAGCCGGTCGGGACCAGACGCTCCGCGCAGCGGCAGATCTTGTCATAGATCTTCCGGGCGCAGGCGGAGGGGTCGGGGTCGGCGCAGTCGAGCAGAGAGATGCCCATCGTGATGGTGCGGATGTCGAGATGCTGATGGTCGATCATGTCGATGGTGGACATGATGTCAGAGTGATTGAGCATGAGACCGCCTCCTTCCGCTCAGATGGTGTGCATGGCGTTGAAAATGTCCTCGCGCTGGATGCGGATGGACAGCCCTGACTCTCTGCTCTTCTCGCTCAGCCGGTCGCGGATAGTGTCGAAAGCGGGCGCGCCGGAGATGGCGTGAACGCGCATGATCATGGTGAACATTTCGCCCATGATGGTCTGGCTGATCTCGTCCACACTGATGCTGAGCTCCGCAAGGAGCGTGCAGACGTCTGCAATGATGCCGACCCGGTCGGGTCCGACGACGGTGATGATCGCGCTGAATTCCATGGATATATCTCCTTATTTTTTTCGCCGCGAACGCGGCGGATTTGTCACCCCAAAGGGGTGACGCTTTTTGCGCCCGGGGGCGCGGGGCGCATTTGCCCGTTTGCACAGACTTGTAGGGGCGGACGCCCCTGTCTGCCCGACCGCGCCGAAGGCGCGGAACATTTTTCGTATTCACCAACGTGCCGTTGTGGTTGCGCGACCGCAACTGTCGCTCCGCGGGCGTTCGTCCTCGCAAGCTTCATATCCCTCGCCCCGCCGCAAGCGGCAGGTCTCGTCCATTGCGCTGCTCGTCCTCTCCAAACAGCAAACGCTGCGCTGGTTTGCTGTTTGGTCCCGTTTCTGTCTTGCCAGAAAAAAGTATGCAAAAAAGAGGCGCTGGACGCGAAATAGCGCTGACGCGCGGAAAACAATCCGTTCCGTTGTGCGTGTTATCGTTCCCCTTGCCGTAGTCCGAACGCCCTTCGGGCGGCGCGCCCAATTTTGTATACGGGAATATCGCACCGCGGTAAATATTTGACGTATGGAATAC
>CAKTVN010000258.1 GCA_934623545.1 uncultured Oscillospiraceae bacterium | reverse complement strand
TTTCCGCGTCCTGCGCCTCTTTTTTGCATACTTTTTTCTGGCAAGACAGAAAAAAGTATGCCGCCGGAGGCACAGTTACAGTGTTACTGTAAAAAAACAGAACTTCCGGTGAAATCGAAAAAAGGTGTCACCCTTCGGGTGACGAAACCGCGTCCTGCAGCGCGGCGTTGCACCCTCCGGGTGCAGAAAGGGTTTTATTATGAAAGCAGTTCTCACCCGCGTCCGCTCCGCCTCCGTTTCCATCGACGGCGCGGTACACGGCTCCATCGGGCAGGGATTTCTGATCCTGCTCGGCATCGGTCCGGAGGATACGCCCGAAGCTTGCCGCAAGCTCGCGGAAAAATGCCTCGCTCTGCGCATCTTCCGCGATGAAAACGATAAAATGAACCGTTCGCTCGCGGACGTCGGCGGCAGCGTGCTGGTCGTGAGCCAGTTTACGCTCTACGGCGACGTGAGCCATGGGCGCCGCCCGAGCTTCATCGGTGCGGCAAAGCCGGACCTCGCCATCCCGCTGTACGAGCAGTTCCTCGCCGAATGCACCCGCCTCGGCTTCCCGCCGCAGCATGGGGAGTTCGGCGCGTATATGCAGGTGGAGTCCGTCAACGACGGTCCCGTCACGCTGATCGTCGACACGAAGGATTTGAAATAAGCCGCCTTGCATCGCGCCCCGGCTTGAAAATTTCTCACATAGTGTCAGATACACCCCGGAAAAGGAGCATTCTATGAACATCCTCACGCTGCCGCTCGGTCCACTCGCGACGAACTGCTACCTCGTCTGCGACCAAACGGGCGGCGTTTGCGCCGTCATTGACCCCGGCGCTTCCGCGCAGAAAATTCTCGCCCGTGCGCAGGACGAGGGCTGCAAAATTGCCGCCATCCTGCTCACGCACGCGCACTTTGACCACACCGGCGCGCTTCGGGCGCTGCACGAGGCGCTGCCGCAGGTCCCCATCTATGTTCACCCCGCCGACACGGACAACGCGCACAACATGAGCCACGGCAATCTCATCTACACCGACACCTATGAGGAGGGCGACACCGTCCGCGTCGGGGCGCTGGAGTTTTCCGTGCTGGAGACGCCCGGACATACGCCGGGCTCGGTCTGCCTGCGCTGCGCGGACGCGCTCTTCTCCGGCGATACGCTCTTCGCGGGCTCGTGCGGAAGGACCGACTTTGAGGGTGGAAGCACCGCGCAGATGTTCGCCTCGCTGGGGCGCCTCGGCGCGCTCAACGGCGATCTGCACGTCTATCCCGGTCATGGCGAGGGCTCGACGCTGGAGCGCGAGCGCGGCTGCAACCCCTATCTGCAAGAGGCGGCGCGCCGATGAAGCTCTTTCTGAACGGGCACACCGAACGTTACCCGGTGGAGCAGCTGCAAATGCAGCTGTTCGGCGACCAGCCGACGCAGTTTGTCGAGATGCCGCCGCGTAAGGGCGAGGACGCGGCGGTCTCGACGCTCCGCGACGGCTCGCATTACCGCACGGCGACCGCGAAGATCACGCTCGGCGGCAGGACGGCGTTCGCCGCGCGGCGCATCCGCCTCGCGGATGCCGACGTGCGCATGACGCGCCGCATTTTACAGCAGAGCTATTACCTCGCCGCCGTGCAGCTTCTGCCCGAAGCGCCGCCCTGGGGCGCGCTTTCCGGCGTGCGCCCGACCAAGCTCGCCACCCGCGTCCTTCTGGACGGCGGAACGGAAAAGCAGGCGGACCGGATGCTCCGCGACGTGTATTTCGTCACGCCGGAGCGCCGCAGGCTCTGTCTGGACGCCTCGCGCCATACGCTCGAGGCGGCGCGGCTGCTCGCACCGAACGATCTTTCGCTCTACATCGGCATCCCCTTCTGCCCGACGCGCTGCGCCTACTGCTCGTTCGTGAGCGAATCGGTCGAGCGCTTCGGCGAGTTTCTCCCGCCGTATCTCGACTGCCTCATCCGCGAGATCGAGCACACCGGCGCGCTGCTGCGGCAGTCCGGCTGGCACATCCGGAGCCTCTATATGGGCGGCGGCACGCCGACCACGCTCTCGACCGAACAGATGACCCGTCTGCTCGCCGCCATCCGGGCGCATTTCGATCTCTCGCGCTGTCTGGAATTTACCGTCGAGGGCGGGCGCCCCGACACGCTGGACCTTGAAAAGCTCCGCGCCATCCGCGCAGGCGGCGCGACCCGGATGTCCATCAATCCGCAGACCATGTCCGACAGCGTTCTGCGCGCCATCGGGCGGCGGCACACCGCCGCCGAGACCGTGGAGGCGTTCCATCAGGCGGTAGAGGCAGGCTTTGACGATGTGAACATGGACCTCATCGCGGGGCTCCCCGGCGACACGCCAGAGTCCTTCGCCCGCTCCGTGCGCGAGGTGCTCGCGCTCGGTCCGAGCAACGTCACGGTCCACACGCTGGCGCTCAAGAAGGGCGCGGACCTGTTCCAGAAGCGGGCGCAGCTTCCCTCGCGCGAAGAAGTCTCGCAGATGCTCACGGATTCGGCGCAGCAGCTGCGCGAGGCGGGCTTCGAGCCCTATTATCTCTACCGGCAGAAGTATATGTCCGGCAGCTTTGAAAACGTCGGCTGGTGCCGCGCGGGCTATACCGGATATTACAACATATATATGATGGAGGAGCTGCACACGATCCTCTCGCTCGGAGGCGGCGGCATGAACAAGATCAATCTTCCCGCGGGAGCACTGGAGCGGTTCCACAATCCCAAATATCCGCAGGACTACATCGAGCGCATCGACACCATCCTCCGCCAGAAGGACGAGATCTTTGCGCTGTTAGGGTGTATCTGATATTGATATTCAATTAAAAACTTTCATTCATGGAATGGAAGTTTTTAATATGAAGATCATTATGAGACGAGATTCCGTG
>CAKTVN010000257.1 GCA_934623545.1 uncultured Oscillospiraceae bacterium | reverse complement strand
TTTGCCATTCTTTCTTTCAACCGTCAACGGCGCTTTCTTTCTCATACGAGAAAGAAAGCGGGGTTGAAACGTTATCCGCGCATTTCATGCGCGGATAAGGTGTCACCCTCCGGGGTGACAAAAATGCCGCCCTTTCGGGCGGCATTTCCATTGTTTCCTTCGGTTACTTCATCAGCTCGCACACGAGCTCCGTGTACTCTCCCGCGTTCTCCACCGGAAGATCTGCCATCATAAGCGCCTGCGTATGCAAAATCTGAACATACTTTTTTGCCTTCTCCGGGTCCTGCGCGACCGCGAGCTGCAAGGCTGCGAAGACGGGGTGATCCGGGTTGAGCTCCAGCACGCGATCGGCTTTCGCCTGCATATCCGGGCTGACACGGCGGAAATACTTCTCCATTTCAAAGGTCATGCCGCCCTCCGGGACCAGACAGACCGGATGGCTGCCGAGGTTCGTGCTCAGCCGGACCTCCTTCACAGCGTCGCCCAGCGTTTCCTTGACGAAATCGAGCGTCGGCTTTGCCTGCTCCGCCTTCTCCTCCGCTGCCTTCTTTTCCTCGTCCGTCGCAAGACCGAGGTCCTCAGAGGCGATGTTGCGCAGCTCCTTGTCGGCGTATTTCATGAGCGTCTGCGGGATGAACTCGTCCACCTCGTCTGTCATGAACAGCACGTCATAGCCCTTCTGGCGCAGCTGCTCGAGCTGCGGCAGCTGACCGAGCCGTGCGCGGCTCTCGCCGCTGGCGTAATAGATGAACTTCTGATCCTCGGGCATCGCGTCCGCATATTCCTTGAGCGTGACCATCTTGTTCTGGCTGCTCGACCAGTAGAGGAGCAGATCCTGAAGCATTTCCTTCTTCTGACCGTACTCCGCGACGATGCCGTATTTCAGCTGCATTCCGAACACCGAGAAGAACTTCTCGTATTTCTCGCGGTCGTTTTCCAGCAGCTTTGCAAGCTCTGCCTTGATCTTCTTTTCCAGATTCGCCGCCATGAACTTCAGCTGGCGGTCGTGCTGAAGCATCTCACGCGAGATGTTCAGGCTCAGATCCTGCGAGTCGACGACGCCGCGCACGAAGCGGAAGCAGTCCGGCAGAAGGTCTGCGCAGTTTTCCATGATCAGCACGCCGGAGGAGTAGAGCTGCAAGCCCTTCTTGAAGTCCTTGGTGTAGAAATCATACGGCGCCTTCGCCGGGATGTACAGCAGCGCCTTATAGGTCACGGCGCCCTCGACGCTTGCATGGATGGTCGCGATCGGGTCCTCGAAGTCGTAGAACTTCTCCTTGTAGAAGTCGTTGTATTCCGCCTCGGTGACGTCCTTCTTTGCCTTCTGCCAGATCGGCACCATGGAGTTGAGCGTCCGGTCCTCGAGGACGGTCTCATATTCCGGCTTGTCGGAGTTTTCGGTCCCTTCCTTCAGCCGCTGCGTTTCCACGTTCATCCTGATCGGATAGCGGATGTAATCGGAATACTTCTTCACGAGCCCCTGAAGCACATAGCTCTCGAGATAGCGGGAATATTTCTCGTCCTCGGTGTCCGCCTTCAGCTTCATGATGACGTCCGTGCCCGCACCCGTGCGCTCTGCCGGCTGCATGGTGTAGCCGTCTGCGCCGCTCGACTGCCACTGATACGCCTCGTCGCTGCCGTATTTCTTCGAGATGACCGTGACCTCATCGGCGACCATGAACGCCGAGTAGAAGCCGACGCCGAACTGACCGATGATGTCCAGCTCGTCCTGCTTTTCCATCTCCTGCTTGAATTTCAGGCTGCCGCTGCGGCAGATGGTGCCGAGGTTTTCCTCCATTTCCTCGCGGCTCATGCCGATGCCGTTGTCCGAAACGGTCAGCGTGCCCGCGTCCTTGTCGACCTTGATCCGGATTTCAAAATCGCTCCGGTTGAGTCCGACCTTTTCGTCGGTCAGCGCCTGATACGCCAGCTTGTCGATGGCGTCGGAGGCGTTAGAGACGATCTCGCGCAGGAAAATTTCCTTGTGTGTGTAGATCGAATTGATCATCAGGTCCAGCAGCCGCTTGGATTCCGCCTTAAACTGTTTCTTTGCCATATATCTTCACGTCCTGTATCGTATGATTTTAGCACTCGCTATATATGAGTGCTAACTGTATTATAAGCCCCTCGGCGAAATTTGCAAGTCTTTTCCGCAAAATTCACGTTCTGTTCACAAGATCGCTTCCGTTCGGCGCGGAAATGTGATAGACTAGTCAAAACAAAGCGTCGCCCCGACGCAAACGACGAAGGAGACACAGCATGATCACGATCAGCAATCTTGCCATGCAGTTCGGCGGCTCGGTCCTGTTCAAGAACGCGGACCTGCAATTCCTGCCGGGCAACTGCTACGGCATCATCGGCGCGAACGGCGCCGGAAAATCCACCTTTTTGAAGATCCTCTCCGGCGAGCTGGAGCCGACCTCCGGTACGGTCTCCATCAAGCCCGGCGCGCGGATGTCCATTCTGAAGCAGGATCAGTTCCAGTATGACCAGTACACCGTCCTCGACACGGTCATCATGGGGAACCAGCACCTGTACGACGTCATGAAGGAGAAGGACGCCCTCTATGAAAAAGAGGACTTCACCGAGGAGGATGGGCTGCGCGCAAGCGAGCTTGAGACGGAGTTTGCCGAGATGGACGGCTGGGAGGCGGAGTCTGACGCGAGCCGCCTGCTTCAGGGGCTTGGCATCCCCGTGGAGCACCATTACGACCTGATGGCGAACACCGACGGTCGGGACAAGGTCAAGGTCCTGCTTGCACAGGCGCTCTTCGGAAAGCCTGACATCATCATGCTTGACGAGCCGACGAACAACCTCGACATCGACGCCATCGACTGGCTGGAAAACTTCATCATGGACTATGAGGATACGGGACTGGTCAT
>CAKTVN010000256.1 GCA_934623545.1 uncultured Oscillospiraceae bacterium | reverse complement strand
GTGCACACCTATGGCGCGCACAGCTTTATTCTCCCCGCAGGCGGATGATCTCGTCGCGCAGCACGGCGGCGTACTCGAACTCCATCATCTTTGCCGCTTCCTTCATCTTCTTTTCGAGCTTTGCGATCTCGCGCTCGCGCTCAGCGCGCGTCATCTTGACGTTGCCCTTGCCCTTGCGCTCGGTCTCCGGCGCGGCGGAGATCTCGATCAGGTCGCGGACGGATTTGACGATGGTCTTCGGGACGATGCCGTGCCGCTGGTTGTAGGCGTCCTGGATCGCGCGCCGGCGCGCGGTCTCGTCCATCGCCGCCTTCATGGCAGGCGTGATCTTGTCTGCGTACATCAGCACGCGCCCATGCGCGTTGCGTGCCGCGCGCCCGATGGTCTGGATGAGACTCGTTTCCGAGCGGAGAAAGCCCTCCTTGTCGGCGTCGAGGATCGCGATCAGCGATACCTCCGGAAGGTCAAGCCCCTCGCGCAGAAGGTTGATGCCGACCAGCACATCGAATTTTGCCATGCGCAGATCGCGGATGATCTCCATACGCTCCATCGCGCCGATGTCCGAGTGCATATAGCGCACGCGGATGCCGTTCGTCTGGAGGTAGGTCGTGAGATCCTCCGCCATTTTTTTCGTCAGCGTTGTGACGAGCGTCCGCTCGCCGCCTGCCGTCACGGTGTTGATCTCGCCGATGAGGTCGTCGATCTGCCCCTCGATCGGACGCACGAAGACCTCCGGGTCCAGAAGTCCCGTGGGGCGGATGACCTGCTCGGCGATCTGCCCGGCGCGCTCGCGCTCATATTCGCCGGGGGTCGCGGAGACGTAGATCGCCTGATGGATCTTCTGCTCAAATTCGTCGAACTTGAGCGGGCGGTTGTCATACGCGGACGGGAGACGGAAGCCGTAGTCGATCAGGCTCTGCTTGCGCGAATGGTCGCCGTTGTACATGGCGCGCACCTGCGGGAGCGTGACGTGGCTTTCGTCGACGAAGAGCAGAAAATCGTCCGGGAAGTAGTCGATGAGGGTCGTCGGCGGAGTGCCGGGCGCGCGCCCGGCGATGACGCGGGAATAGTTTTCGATGCCGGTGCAGAAGCCGATCTCGGAGAGCATTTCAAGGTCATACTGCGTCCGCTGGCGGATGCGCTGCGCCTCGAGCAGCTTGTCGTGCTCCTCAAAATATTTGACGCGCTGCCACATCTCTTCTTCGATGTCGTGCATGGCGCGCGCCATTTTCTCCTTCGACGCGACGTAGTGCGACGCAGGATAGATCGCGACGTGGCTGAGAATGCGCTCCGGCATTCCGGTGACGGCGTTGATCTCGGAAATGCGGTCGACCTCGTCGCCGAAAAACTCCACGCGGACGGCGCGCCCGGTCCAGTACGCCGGATAGATCTCAAGCGTGTCGCCGCGGACGCGGAAGGTGTTTCGCGTGAAGTTCACGTCGTTGCGCTCATAGCGGATGTCGGTCAGGCGGCGCATCAGCGCGTCGCGCTCCTGCTCCTGCCCGGTGCGCAGCGAGATGACCATGCTCTTATAGTCGATCGGGTCGCCCAGACCGTAGATACACGAGACGGAGGAGACGACGATCACGTCCCGCCGCTCGGCGAGCGCGGAGGTCGCGCTGTGACGCAGGCGCTCGATCTCGTCGTTGATCGAGGAGTCTTTTTCGATATAGGTATCGGTGTGGGCGATGTACGCCTCCGGCTGATAGTAGTCGTAGTAGGAGACGAAGTATTCCACGGCGTTGTTTGGGAAAAACTCGCGGAACTCCGAGCACAGCTGCGCCGCCAGCGTTTTGTTGTGCGCCAGCACGAGCGTCGGGCGGTTGAGCTGCTGAATGACGTTCGCCATGGTGAAGGTCTTGCCGGAACCGGTCACACCGAGCAGGACCTGCTCGTCAAGTCCCATTTTTACGCCGTTTACGAGTTTTTGGATCGCCTCCGGCTGGTCGCCGGTGGGCTTGTATTCGGATACGAGCTGAAAATCCATAAGGCACATCCTTTGCGGAAAAGTCAAGAGAAAAGCGGCGCGGAAGCTCAGAGCAGACCGTCGTCCGCGAGGGAGACGAAGTCGCCGTCGGCGACGATCACATGGTCGACCAGCGCGACGCCCACCGCGTCCAGCGCGGTCTTGAGCGTTGCGGTCGTCTCCCGGTCCTCGCGGCTCGGAAGTGCGAGACCGCTCGGGTGGTTGTGCGCCACGACGACGGAGGTCGCGTTGTGCTCCAGCGCCGCGCGCACGATCTTGCGCACGGAGATCGCCGTGACGTTGACCGCGCCGCGGTGGACCAGCGAGCAGTCGAGCACCTTGCACTTGGCGTCCAGACAGAGAAGGTAGACGACCTCCTCCTGCTCGCCGAGGAAGCGCGGCAGAAGAAAGTGTGCGCATTTGTAGGTCGTGTCCAGAATCGTCGTGACCCCGGCGCGGTCCATCATATGCCGCCGCTCCATCTGGACGAACAGCCCGAGGAGGTCTGCGGCGCTTTCGCCCATGCCCTCGATGCGCAGGAGCTCCGCGCGCGGCGCCTCGAGCACGCCGGAAAGACTCCCGAAGCGTGCGAGCAGCCGGTGCGCCAGCTCGTTCGTGTCGCGCCGCGCGATGGCGTAGTAGAGCGCGACCTCCAGCACCTGCACGTCGGACAGACTGTCCATGCCGCTGGTTTTCAGCTGTTTGCGCATTCGCTCGCGGTGACCGGCGTGGTCTGCCATAGAGGGACCTCCTTCTGCCCCCAAGGGGGGCGTGATCTCGTCACCCCGGAGGGGTGACATCTTATCCGCGCCAAAGGCGCGGGAGGCTTTTCTGCGATTGCACCGCAGTGCCGCTTTATGCGGTAACACCGCAACTGTCGCTCCGCGGGCATACTTTTTTCTGTCTTGCCAGAAAAAAGTATG
>CAKTVN010000255.1 GCA_934623545.1 uncultured Oscillospiraceae bacterium | reverse complement strand
GCGGAGCACCACGTCGCCGATCTCGGCATGACAGTCTGGGAACATGGCCGTCATCTGACGACCGACCATCAGGTTCACGAGGCGCTCCTTGTCGATCTCCTTCGTGTCCACCGTCGTCACATATCCGCCGTCCTTGAGAACGGTGATCGTGTCGCAGATACGGAAGATTTCTTCCAGACGGTGCGAGATGTAAATGATGCTGATGCCCTGCTCTTTCAGCCGGTTGAGGATTTCAAACAGGTGCTCCGTTTCCTTGAACGTCAGCACCGAGGTCGGCTCGTCCAGAACAAGAATTTTTGCATCACGGGACAGGTTCTTACAGATTTCCACGATCTGCTGATACGCAACGCTCAAATCGGAGCAGGTCGTATTCGGATTAATATCGTCAAAGCCAAGCGAAACCAGAAGTTTCTTGGTTTCCGCCCGTAATTTTTTCCAGTTGATAAATGCGGAGCCAGCCGCCATGTTGTCGATAAAAATGTTTTCCGCGACCGTCAGGTCCGGAGCCAGCATCAACTCCTGATAGATGACCGCGATGCCGTTGTCCTTGGAATCCTTCGGCCCGTCGATCTTCACCGGCTTGCCGTCGATCAGGATCTCGCCGCTGTCGCGCTTGTACGCGCCAGACAGGATTTTCATCAGCGTCGATTTTCCGGCGCCGTTTTCTCCGAGCAGCGCGTGGATTTCTCCCGGCTTGACCCGAAGCGACACGTCAGAAAGCGCGTGCACGCCGCCGAAGCTCTTGCTGATTCCGCGCATTTCAAGTTTATACTCGTGCTGCATCTTTTTTTCCTCCGAAGTTCCAGTCTCCCTCTTGGCATTTGGGAAGCAGCTCCCGCACACGCCGAACAGATCCCGTTCGTGCGCAGGAGCTGCCATGTCAGTGGAATTACCTATATTACACTATCTCAAATATGCAAGGTTTTCTCCGGTCGGTTCCCGCGATGGAACCGACCGGTCGTATATTCTTAGAATGCCAGATCGCGATACTGGTCGATGTTGTCCTTGGTCACGCAGACAGCGTCCGGAGTCATCGTGTCGGGGTAGCTGGTGGGATCCGCACCCTCGACCATGATCTCGTAAGCAACCTGAGCCGCCAGATCGCCAACCAGCGTCGGGGAGTTCAAGGAGCAGCAGAACATTTCGCCAGCGTCGATCTTGTCGAACGCGGACTTCAGGCCGTCAGCAGCCGCAACATGATCCACGCCGGTGATTCCAGCGTCGTTGCAGGCCTGAATCGCGCCGTAGGTCATGAGGTCTTCTTCGGAGAAGGTGGTGGTGAGCTTGCCGTTGGTCTTGACGATCAGGTCGTTGGCGTCGTTCATGATGCCCTCAGTGGACCAGCTGCCCCAGCCCTGACCAGCGATCACGAACTTCGCGTCCGGGCGCTCGGCGTAGTTGTTGGCGATCAGTTCATCGTTCATCTTGGTGGCTTCCGCGACAGCGTCTTCCTGAGACAGACCCAGACGGACGGACAGGACGCCAGCCATCATACCAATGCGGCGCTGTTCGCCGGCGATGTTGCCCTTGATACCGGAGAGCATGATGGAGTAGATTTCGAAATCGTTGCCCTTGGCTTCCGCGTAGGTCTTGCCGGCGGCGAAGCCGTTGCCGAGGTTGTCGCCGTAGACGACGGTGACGCGGCTGCACTCAGAGACGTAGGAGTCAACGCAAATCACGGTGATGCCGGACTCGGTCGCCTGATCGATCAGGGGGATCATCGTGTCGGGGTTGGTGGTGTCGATGAATACAACGTCATAGTTCTGGGCAATGAAGGTGTCCATGTTTTCCACTTCAGCGCCGGTGTCCCAGGCAGCGTCGAGGATGACGAAGTCGCTCGTCTTCTCGATCAGACCGCGGTCCACGCAGCCCTGTGCCAGCGCGTTGCCCAGCGTGACGAAGACGTCGCCGTCCATGGTGATGGCCGCATAGCCAACCTTGAAGTACTTCTTCTCGGTGGTGTCAGCCGCAGCGTCAGCCGCAGCGTCGGCAGCGGTGTTGGCCGCGTCGGTCGCCGCAGTGTCGGCGGGAGCGCTAGCGTCAGCCTTGGTGTCGTTGCTCTTGGCACATGCCGTGAACATACAGACCGTCATTGCAACGATGAGCAAGCATGCAAATAATTTTTTCATTTTAATCTCCTTCGTTTTTGAATTCTGCCGTTTTTTCTCTTCGGTTTTCGCGTGTAACATAGGTTTGCTGTCACAGCATTCCGCTGTGGGATACAGAATTAAACGTGCTCGCAAGTGATGATCTTGCCAGTCTTTGCGGACTCCATGATGTCCAGCAGTGCCAAGCACACGTTTGCGCAGTCCTTCACCGGCACGAGGAACTCCTCACCGCTCTGCAGGCAGTTCAGGAAACTGCGGATGCTCTCATAGGCAAAGCCCTTGTGATAGCCAAAGATGGAGTTGGACACGATGCAGTCCCCCGTGATCATTCTCGTGTCGTCCGTCAGCTTGAGCATCGTGTTGTTTGACGCGTCGATGTCGATCTTGCCGCGCTCGCAGCAGACGGTGCATTTGATGTCATTGACACAGGGGTTGCCGTTCGGGGTGATCCAGCCGTTTTCCATCTGGGCAATCACGCCGTTTTCAAAGACAAGGCTGCTGAGGTAAACGTCCACAGCGTCCACACCGACCGCGTCAAGCACACCGCGGGACGAGAGCGCGTAGACCTCCTTGACCCGGCTGCCGAGCATCCAGCTCAGCGTATCGAGCGAATGACTGCCGAGGAACCAGAGGATTGAGGACTTCGACGCCCATTTGAGCATGTCCGTCGCCACGCTGCGCGTGTCATTCAGGCGGAAGTACGCGTTGACCGGCTTGCCGTAGCGCTGCTCGGCCAGAACATACTTTGCATTGTTGAACGGGGGCGAGAAGCGGTTGTGCATATCTAC
>CAKTVN010000254.1 GCA_934623545.1 uncultured Oscillospiraceae bacterium | reverse complement strand
GGGTTGAAACGTTCCCCGCACGCTGCGCGTGCGGATAAGGTGTCACCCTTCGGGTGACAGAAAGTTCCGCGCCTTTGGCGCGGCTTGCGTCCTCCGGGCGCAAAAGAGCGTCACCCCTTTCGGGGTGACAAGCCCCGCGTCCTTCGGGCGCGGTCCCTCCGGGCGCGGCGCGCCTCTTTGCCTACGGCAGTATTCCCAGCGCCGTCAGCGCATTCGGGATGCCGTCGTCATCAACGGAGGTGGTCACATAGTCCGCGCACGCCTTGAGCGCTTGCGTGGCGTTTCCCATTGCGACGCCGAGCCCCACGAGTCGCAGCATCTCCAGATCATTGTCTCCATCGCCGAACGCCATCGTCTCCTCCGGCGCGATGCCGCTGACGCGCAGATATTCGCGTATTCCGTCCGCCTTCCCATTGGACGCCGCGATGATATCGACCGCGCAGTCGTTCCAGCGCGTGATCTTACAGCCCGGAAGAAACTTACTGAGCACGTCCTCCTGCGTGCGGTCAAGATAGGCGACCGCCTGATAGAGCGCATTTCCGGTATAGCTTCCGGTCTCAGCGACGGACGACGAGACTGCCGTCTGAGCAGCCTCGACGCGCGGGTCGGCAAAATTGAGATACATCCGGTCCTTTTCTATGAGCATGACCGGTACAGTCTTTTCCCGGAACAGCCGCAGCAGCGCGTCGCGGCTGTCTCCGGTGATCGGATTGCTGAAAAGGATGTTCCCCTGCGCGTCCAGACAGAGCTGCCCGTTCAACGTGAGAAAGGCGTCAAAGCAGTCAGAGCGGACCGGGAGCTGTGGCAGCTCCCGAAGGTGTCTGCCGGTCGCGACGACACGCAAAATTTCCTTTTTGCCCAGCTGCTCCAGCGCGTGTGCAGTGCTCGCGGGGACGGCGTGCTGCGTATGGGAAAACAGCGTTCCGTCCACATCAAAGAAAATGGTCCTGATCATACGTTCTCCTGTAAAAACTGCATTTCGCGCAAACGGGCACGGCATTTCGCCGCGCCCGCTTACAAAATCACCGCTGCATCGCCCCGCGGCTTTTCGTACCTCAGTGCGCGGCGGGCTGCTCCGCCCGGCACTGCTCCAGCTCGGCGCGCAGCTGCTCGTTTTCCGCCTGAAGGGCGTCGAGCTTCCGGTCCAGCGGCGCAAGCTGCTTTTTGAGCTCCCGCGAAACGACGCTGCGGTAGAAGCGGTACTGGCTGACCGCGTTCAGCGCGCCCAGCGCCAGCAGCGTCCCGCCGGCGATCAGACCGGCTTTTTTCAGGTCGGCGCGGTGCAGCGCCTGCACGGCGGTATGCGCGTCGAGCTTTCCGGCGCGCGCGAGCTCCGCCAGCGACCGGTTTTCCTCCTGCGCGGGCTTTTTGATGCACGCGCAGCATTTTTTCACGAGCTTCCGAACCATAATACGACCTCCATGAAATTTTCTGCCCTCATTATAATCTCCCGCGCGATTTTTTGCAAGCGTGCCCGCTTGGAACACGAAATACGCCGAGAACTTGTACTTTTGCGGAGAATTTGGAATTGCGCGCATTCGGGGTATATGATAGAATCTTGTTAGAGATACAAACAAACGGCGGCTTTGTTCATACAAAGCCGGAAGGAGCGCTTATGGACGCCTATCGCGTGATCGAAGTCAAAAGAAGCGTATTTGCCGACAACAACGCCGAGGCCGACCGTCTGCGCGCGGAGCTTTCCGCGCAGGGGACGCATCTGGTCAATCTGATGTCCTCGCCGGGGGCGGGAAAGACGACGCTGCTGACGCACCTGATCCCCATGCTGCAAAAGACGCTGCGCGTGGGCGTGATGGAGGCGGACATCGACTCGGACGTGGACGCGGGGACGATCGCGCGCACCGGCGCGAAAGTCATTCAGCTCCACACAGGCGGAATGTGCCACCTCGACGCCGACATGACGCGGCAGGGGCTCGCGCAGCTCGGCGCGGAGGCGCTGGACCTCGTGGTGCTGGAAAACGTGGGAAACCTCGTCTGCCCGGCGGAGTTTGACACCGGCGCGCATACAAATCTGATGATCCTCTCCGTCCCGGAGGGGCACGACAAGCCGCTCAAGTATCCGCTCATCTTCCAGGTCTGCGACGCGATGGTCATCAGCAAGACGGACGTGCTGCCGTTTTTTGATTTTGACATGGACAAGGTCACGCAGTATGCGCGGATGCGCAACCCGAACATCGAAATTTTCCCGGTCTGCGCGAAAACCGGAGCGGGAATGGAGGCGCTCGCCGCGTGGCTGACGGCGCGCGCAGCGCAGAAGACGCAGCCGTAAAAGAGAACGAGAGAAGAAATATGTATAAGGAGAGAATGAAATGATCGACGAAGAACTCCGGAAGCGATCCCTGAACGCGCCCGCCAAGGGCGACCCCGCGCCCCGCGAAAAGATCCTCAAGCTCGGCAAGAAGATCACCGACGTCATCGACCACAAGCTCGGCAAGCTGACCTCAGAGGACGCCGAATACTGGGGTCTTGCGGGCATCGTCACCGACGAGATGGCGGACATCGCGCTCACGATGAAGCTCCGCACGCCGTATACGGTGGAGGAGCTCTGGAAGATGAACAAGGTCACGGAGGAGCAGAAGCCGCATTTCCAGCAGCTGCTCGACGAGATGAGCTACATCGGGCTTCTGGAATACGACTACGGCTACCACTACGACCACAACGGGCGCACCGCGCCCCCGTCCGAGCGGCGCTACATCCTGCCGATGTTCGTGCCGGGCAGCGCGGAGCTGTTCAACATGGAGGAGGACGCGGCGCTCTCCGGGAATAAGCGCCTCGAGGAGCACCCGGAGCTCGCGAAGTTCTTTGAGCGCATGACCTATGTGCCGCTGGCGGGCAAGACGCATCTGCTGCCGCCGGGCGGCGGCGGCGTCGGCATGCACGT
>CAKTVN010000253.1 GCA_934623545.1 uncultured Oscillospiraceae bacterium | reverse complement strand
AGGAGCGTCTCCGAGGCGATGATGTGCCCGCCGTCGTCGTTGAAGCTGGCAGTGTATGCCTTCGCCGCGTAGACGAGCCAGCCGGACGCGGAGCGGAAGGCGACCTTGAAGGTCACGTCGCCGTTTGCGTCGTTGATCCGTTCGGCAAGATAGGGCGTATGACCGGGATATTCCGCATCCTGCTGTTCGATCAGACGCAGAAGCTCTTCGTCCGATGCCTGATGTACGGGTGTTTCCTCTTCCGAGGGCTGCGTCTCAGGCACCGGCTCGGGCTGGGTGTCAGGCGTTTCCGGCTCTGCGGGCGTTTCCTGCGTTTCGGCGGGTGTTTCGGTCGCGGGCTGCTCCTGAGACGGAGCTTCTTCCGGGGCGGCAGCGGGCTTTGCCGCACAGGCGGCAAGCGTCAGAAGCGACGCGAGCGCAAGCAGAAGCGCAAGCGCGGTTTTCAGAGAATTTCGTTTCATATCGATACCTTTCTTTCTATCTGAGACGCGCACGAGGTGCGCGTCCGGCGTTTTTGTTTCCCTTCTGTAATTTTAGTCCAAAACGCGAAATGTGTCAACGCGGCGGCGTGAAATTCAGAAAGAATTCAGAAATGCCCGGCAGACGCGCAGCCGCGCCTGCCGGGGTGGGAGGATGTTCGTTTTATTCGGAGGCGCTCTGGGAAAGCAGGTCAAAGACGACGGAAGCCTTGAAGAGATCGCCGTCCACGCTCAGCGAGAACTGCCCCTTTTGCAGCGACGTCAGGCTCTGCGCGATGGAGAGCCCGAGTCCGCTGCCCTCCGTGCTGCGGGAGCTGTCGCCGCGCACGAAGCGCTCCATCAGCTCGTCGGCGGAAATATTGAGCGCGTAGCGCGAGATGTTCTTGAAACAGATCGTGACCTTCTCATTTTCCGCGGCGCTGGAGAGATAGACGCGCGTGCCGGGCATGGCGTATTTGCAGATGTTGGACAGGAGATTGTCAAAGACCCGCCAGAGAAGCCGCCCGTCGGCGAGGATCTTCGGCTCGGATGGGTCGGCGGTCAGAATGGGCTCCAGCCCGCCGGCCTCCAGCCGCCCCTCGTATTCACCGAGGACCTGATTGAGAAGCACGTTCACATCGGTCGGCTCCAGCGAGCAGGCGAGGTTGCCGGTGGACGCCTTCGACGCCTCGACCAGATCCTCGGTCAGCTTCTTCAGCCGCGCGGACTGCCGGTCCAGCACCTCGAGATACTCCCGCGCGCGCTCCGGCTCGATCTGCTCCTTCTTGAGCAGGTCCACATAGTTGACGATCGACGTCAGCGGCGTCTTGATGTCGTGCGAGACGTTGGTGATGAGCTCGGTCTTGAGCCGCTCGGAGCGCGTCTGCCGCTCGACCGCCTTCTGCATTCCGTCGGCGATGGCGTTGAGATTTTCGGCGTGCCTGCGGAACTCCCAGAACATATGGTGCGTGTCGATCTGACTACCGAGCGCGCCGGAGGCAAGCCGTTCGCCGCCCTGACGGAGCTTCTGCATATTGACGGCGGCGACTGCGAGCGCGGCGGAGAGCAGGAGCTTTTCAACCAGCCACCACGCAAAAATGGCGTTGGAATTGTGCGTCACGGATAGGAAAAACAGCTCCAAAACGGACAGCGCGCCCCAGATCAGCGCTGCCTTCCAGTAGAGCGTCAGATTCCGAGCCAGCCATAGGACGCCGGAGCAGAGCCAGCGCAGCAGCTTCCAGACCAGCCGGAGCGTATAGAAGATCACGGTGTTGCGGTACCATGTGCCCGCCTTGCACCGCGCGGCGAAGGAGGCTGCAAACGCGATCAGCAGCGAGAGACAGCATACGGCGATGCCGGCGCCGCTCGCGATGCGCAGGAACAGATTGCCGGTGCTCCAGAAGATGGAGTCCAGAAGCTGGAACCCGAACGCGAACGGAATACAGTAAATGGCGATCAGAAGGTCCAGCGGGATGCGGTCGAACCAGCTGAGATGGATGCCTTCATGCCCCGCGGCATGACCGGCTGCGTACATCAGAAATACGAACAGCGCAAGCGATGCGATCAGAAGAAGCACGGTCAGAACGATCAGAAAGACGCGGTGCGACACGACCCAGGAAAGAAGCTGGTATTCCTGCCACAGCCCGTCGCGTGCGTTCAGCGTCTCACGCACATACCCGGCGAGCGTATAGGTGACGGTGTCAAACTCGGTATAGCTGACATCCACGGCGATGAGACCGCCGGTCTGCTCGGTGGTCGTGTAGCTGAAATCGCACGTATCCTCGCGTGCGTGCTGCTCATTCACATAGGTCCAGAGTGCATCTTCACTATGAAATGTGAGCTGCTTTTCCACCTGATGCTCGTTGACGTGCTCGACAAACCTCTGCGACTGCTGGAAGAGATAGCGGCTGCCGGCATAGTCCGTTTTGCCGTCCTTTACGACCTCGCCTTCGCCGCCGGTAAAGACCGCCGCGCCGGTTTCATCGTAAACGGCGAAATAAAAGTTCGTATTTTCCGGAGAGAAGGCGGTCAGATAGGGCTCCTCCCACTGCGGGGCATAGGCGTCTGGGTCGAGCTGGTGATTGCGGTACGCCGCATAATAGCTGCGCGCAAGGTCCATATCGCGGCTGAACGCCAGACTTTCCGAGGAGAGCATACTGCGCAGCAGGCGCGTGCCGTCGTCGCTGTAGGCGCCGAACTCGGAGAGTGCGGCGCAGGTGAGCGCCGAGACGCAGAGCCCCAGCACGCACACGATCAGCAGAAATCCGGCAAGCAGCTTCGCCCAGAGCCGGTTTTGAAGCGTTTTCATCTGGTTCCAGCCTCCATTTTATAGCCCTTGCCCCACACGACCTTGATATAGCGCGGCTCGGCGGGGTTATATTCGATCTTCTCGCGGATGTGCCGGATGTGGACGGCGAGCGCGTTGTCGGCGTTGAGCGGAAGCTCCGCCCAGACGGTGCGGTAGAT
>CAKTVN010000252.1 GCA_934623545.1 uncultured Oscillospiraceae bacterium | reverse complement strand
GAGGTGTCACTCTTCGGGTGACGAAAAGCCCCGCGTCCTTCGGGCGCGTCCCCTGTGCCTGCGGCACAGATAGGGCGTCACCCCTCCGGGGTGACAAAAAATGCCGCCCTTGCGGGCGGAGGCTTCCTATGCTATAATATTTCATAAATCGTCATGAGAAAGGGGGCTGTCGCGCGATGCTTCAGCAGGACCTTACCATCCCCGCGCAGGACGTGCGCAGGCTCCTGACGGCAGCCTGCCCGGACGCGGCGCTGCTGTATCTTTATCTGAACGCGGGCGGCGACGCAGTGAAGGCGGCGCAGGCGCTGCGCTTTACGGCGCGGCAGCTCGATTACGCTGCGGCGAGCCTGCGGCAGATGGGACTGTATCCGGAAAACGCCGTGAAGCACCCTGTTCCGGCTGAAGCGCCGGGCTACACTGAGACGGACGTCTCGCAGGAGCTGCGCACGAACCCGGAATTTCCCGCGATGGTCGGCGAGACGCAGCGCAGACTGGGGCGCATCTTGTCGATGGAGGAGCTGAAAATTCTCCTCTGCATCTACCGCTATCTCGGGCTTCCGGTGGAAGTCATCTCCATTCTGGTCCACTACTGCACGGAGTGCTGCCGCGCGCGCGAGCCGGGAAAGCTCCCGTCGCTGCGCGCCATCGAAAAAGAGGCGTACCGCTGGTCAGACCTCGGCATCGACACGCTGGAGGAAGCGGCGGTCTATATGCAAAACCAGCTTCAGCTTCAGGCGCAGGCGAACCGCATCCGCGCGGTGCTTCAGATCGGGGAGCGGAAGCTCTCTTCCGGCGAGGAAAAGCTCATCTATACCTGGCTTTCGTGGGGCTTTGGTGAGGATATCATCCGCGCGGCATACGAAAAGACCTGCATGAACACCGGCTGCCTCAAGTGGCCGTATCTGCACTCTATCCTCAAGAGCTGGCACGAGCAGGGCTTTACGACGCTCCGACAGATCGAAGAGGGCGACCGTATGGAGACAAAGCGACCGCCCAGAGCGGCAAAGCCGCAGCAGGCGGTCATTCAGCACGGCGATGAAATGGGCGAATTTGAGCGCCGCGCGATGGAGAAAATGATGAGCCGCGGGCTCTATAAGGAGGGCGAGTGACATGGCATATTCCGAGACGGTCCTACAGCGCGCACAGGCGCGTCTGGCGCGCGCAAAGCAGCAGCACGAGGAAGACACCCGCAGCCGAATCGCAGCCATCTACGCCCAGCAGCCGCGGCTGAAGGAGATCGACCAGCGTCTGCGGCAGACCGCCGCGCGCGTGATGGCGGTGAGCTTCCGCCGAGGGGAGGACCCCACCGCCGCAATGGAGGAACTCAAAAAGGAAAATCTTGCGCTCCAGCAGGAGCGGGACTGGATATTGGAATCTGCGGACATTGACCCGGATGATCTGACCCCGACGCCGCTGTGTACACGCTGCGGCGGAAGCGGCTATGTGGGCGCAGCCATGTGCGACTGTCTGCGCGAGCTTTGCCGGCAGGAGCAGAAAAAAGAGCTGTCGCAGCTCATTGGCACGGGCAGGGAGAGCTTTGAGCGCTTCCGGCTGGACCTCTATTCCTCGGAGTTTGACCCGAAGCTCGGCGCGTCGCCGCGCACGGTCATGCAGTATATCTACAACAGTGCGCTGCACTACGCGCGGACCTTTACGCCGGAATCCGGCTCCATTTTGATGATCGGCGCGACCGGGCTTGGGAAGACCTTCCTCTCGGCGTGCATTGCGCGCAGCGTCGCCGACCGTGGCTACTCGGTGATCTATGAGACGGCGATCCAGCTGTTTTCGGAATTTGAGACGGCGAGATTCACGCGCGACGCGGAGCGCGCGGATGCGTGCCGGAAGTATTTTGCCTGCGATCTGCTGATCGTGGACGATCTCGGGACGGAGATGACGACGCAGATGACGATCTCGTCGCTGTATCAGATCGTCAACACACGGCTGATGGACGGCAAGCCGACGATCATCTCGACCAATCTGCCTGCGGCGGAGCTGCGGCAGCGCTATTCGCCGCAGATCGCCTCGCGGCTGCTCGGAACCTATGAGTGCTACAGCTTCGCGGGCGACGACATTCGGATGAGGAAGTGACAGGAGCAGACGCTCCTGCGATGAGGAAATGCTATGGAGATCACAATTGACCACCTGACGGCGGGGGCTGCGCGGGCGCGCGGCGTCGCGGTCATCATTGACGTGTTCCGCGCCTACAGCGTGGAATGCTATGCCTATCACGCCGGGGCGGAGCGCATCTATCCGATCGGAGATCTGGAGGAGGCTTATGCGCAGAAGCGCGCACACCCGGAGTATCTTCTGGCAGGCGAGCGCCACGCCAAAATGGGCGAGGGCTTTGATTACGGCAACTCTCCCGCGCAGCTGGAGCACGCGGACCTGCGCGGAAAGCGCCTGATCCACACCACCAGCGCCGGAACGCAGGGCGTCCGCGCGGCGAAAAATGCGGATGTGATCCTGCTTGCGTCGCTGGTCAACGCGAGGGCGACGGCGGAGTATGTCCGCAGCCTCGCGCCGGAGCGCGTGAGCTTCGTGTGCATGGGTTTTGAGAATCTTCGCCCGACCGAGGAGGACACGGTCTGCGCGGAGTATATGCGCGCACTGCTGCGCGGGGAAGAATATGCGCTCACGGAGCGCGTCGCCGCGCTCCGTGACGGTCCCGGCGCACGCTTTTTCGTCCCGGAGGATCAGTCGTTCGCGCCGGAACGGGATTTTTATCTCTGCACGGCGGTCGACCGCTTTTCGTTTGCGCTCCGGCTCAACCCGGACGGGGAGGGACTGGCGTACAGCCGGAAAATTGAAATCTGAGCCGCCCGAAAGGGCGGCGCTTTTTTGCCGCCCAAAGGCGGCATTTTGTCACCCCGGAGGGGTGACACCGCCTTTGTGTCGAAGGCACAGGGGGCTGCCGCGCCCGAAGGACGCGGGGCTTTTTATGCCCG
>CAKTVN010000251.1 GCA_934623545.1 uncultured Oscillospiraceae bacterium | reverse complement strand
CGGTCGGCTCATAGCTCTCGACCTGCGGCAGAACGACGGGCAGCTGATCCTCGGGGACCGGCACCCAGCCGCACTTCTCACAGGAGACCATCGGGATCGGCTCGCCCCAGTAGCGCTGACGCGAGAAGACCCAGTCGCGGAGCTTGTAGTTGACCTTCTCCTTGCCCCAGCCCTGCTCGACGGCGTATTTCTTCATCGCCGGGATGGCTTCCTTGACTGTCATGCCGTTGAGGAAGCCGGAGTTGACCATGATCCCGGTGTCGTCCTTGAGTGTAAAAGCGCACTTGGTGATATCGCCGCCCTTGACGACCTCGACGATGGGAAGTCCGAACTTCGTCGCAAAGTCCCAGTCGCGCTGGTCATGCCCCGGGACGCCCATGACGATGCCGGTGCCGTAGCCCATGAGCACATAGTCCGAGACAAACATCGGCACGGCTTTTCCGGTCGCGGGATTGATCGCCTCCACGCCGTCGAGCCGCACACCGGTCTTGTCGTGGTTCAGCTCGCCGCGCTCAAAGTCGGACTTACGCGCAGCCGCCTGCTGATACGCCTCGACCTCCGCCCAGTTTTTGATCAGAGGCTTCCATTTGCCAAGCAGCGGATGCTCCGGAGAGATGACCGTGTAGGTCACGCCGAAGAGCGTGTCGACGCGGGTGGTGTAGACGGTGATATCGTCCTCGGTATTGGTCTTGAAGGTGACCTCGGTGCCGGTCGAGCGACCGATCCAGTTTTTCTGCTGCGTCTTGACGCGCTCGATGTAGTCCAGACCCTCCAGATCCAGATCGTCGATGAGGCGGTCGGCGTACTTCGTGATGCGCAGCATCCACTGACTCTTTTCCTTGCGGACGACCGGCGCGCCGCAGCGCTCGCACACGCCCTCGACGACCTCTTCGTTCGCAAGCACGCACTTGCAGCTCGTACACCAGTTCACGGGCATGGTCGTCTTATACGCCAGACCGTGCTTGTACATCTGAAGGAAGATCCACTGCGTCCAGCGGTAGTAATTCGGGTCGGTCGTGTCCACCACGCGGTCCCAGTCGAAGCTGTAGCCCAGCATCTTGAGCTGGCGGGTGAAGTTTTCGATGTTCCGCTTGGTGACGATGGCGGGATGGATGTGGTTCTTGATCGCAAAGTTCTCCGTCGGAAGTCCGAATGCGTCAAAGCCGATGGGATTGAGGACGTTGTAGCCCTGCATCCGCTTCTTGCGGCAGATGATGTCCATCGCGGTAAACGGACGCGGGTGCCCGACGTGCAGACCCGCCGCCGACGGATACGGGAACTCGATCAGTCCGTAAAACTTCGGCTTCGCGTCGCCGGTCACGGCGGCATAGGGCTTCTCCTGTTCCCACTTCTCCTGCCACTTCTTTTCAATGGCTGCAAAATCGTATTTCATTTCATTCTCCTAAAAATATAGCCCCTGACTGCGATGCAGTCAGGGGCGTAAATTACGCGGTACCACCCTGATTCAGACGCCTGTGCGCCTCTCAAGAGCCTCTAACGCGGCGAACCGTTCCGCCCTGTTCAGACGGAAAGCTCCGGGACCAGTACAGAATCGTCTGTCTGCCGGCTCACAGCAGCCGCCGGCTCTCTGAAAGACAGGGTCGATGCCTTTTTCCCATCGTTGCCTTTTCCTGTAACGCTGCTATTCTACGAGTCCCGGCGGCGTTTGTCAAGCGGGAAGTCTCAGTTTTCGCTCAAAAGCGGCTCAGCCTTCGTTCAAAACAGAAAGCAAGCTGACCTGTTTGCCATCCTGCCAGAGGCGCTCCAGATCATAAAACGCGCGCGTCTCCTCCGTGAACACGTGGACGACCACGCAGCCGTAGTCCAGCACGACCCACGTTCCGCCGCGATGTCCCTCGCGCCCGACCATCGGCTCGCCCGCCTCGTCCATCGCCTCCTCCACCGCATCGCAGAGCGTGCGGACGTGGGTGTTGGAGCTTGCGGTGCAGATGAGGAAATAGTCCGCCAGCGTGGAAACATCCGTGATCTCGATCAGCTTGAGGTCGATCCCCTTCTTGCTGTCGAGCGCCTTTGCCGCGAGCTTCGCGACTTCTTTTGCCGTAATCATATTTCTCTTCCTTTCTTCCGCCCGCTCACCGCTCCCAGAGGGAGGGGTCGTTGGGCATCGGTACGATTTCTGTCCGCGCCGGAGCCTGCTCCGGCGCTTCCTTTTCTTCCGCCGGTTTCTGGGAGCGCGGCTTTTGATGACGCGCCGCCAGCTCCGGCGTGATCACATGGATATCCTCCATGGTAATTTCGGTCTCAAAGGGATTGAACGCGCGGTTGACCGTCTCCAGGAGTCTCCCGGCATAGAGCGGATAGTAGCTCACGCCGTTCACCGTGACGCCCTCTCCCGCGAGGGTGCAGCTCTCCATGCTGGAAAGGTCGCACCCGGCAAGCATCCGCGCGAGGTAGAGGATATTTCCGGTCGAAAGATCGGTCATGACCTCCTCGCGGAACACACGCAGCAGCTCTGGCAGCTTTGTAAGCCCCTTCACGGACAGGCACTGCTTCCCCAGCGCCTTAAGAAACGCCCGCTGGATCTCCGTGCGCCGGATGTCCTGCGTCGCATAGCCCTTGCGGTAGCGCACGAGCTGTAACGCCTGCTCGCCGCTGAGCGTCCGCCGCCCGGCTTTTAAGTGGATTTCCAGCCCCTGCGCGGGGTCGGAATAGTCCATATCCTGCGGCACGTCAAATTCTACGCCGCCCAGAATATCAACGCTTCTTCGCAGCGCGTCCATGTCCACCAGCACATAGCCGTCCGGTGCAAAGCCGAGCAGCGCCCCAACGCACGCCCTCAGTCGCTCCATGCCTGCGCGTCCCGCACCGGCATAGACGGCGTTGAGCTTCATCAGGCTCCCATCCTCCGCCTCGACCGCCGTGTCGCGCGGGATGCTCATCAGCGCCGCGCGCCCCGTGCGCTCGTTCAGATGCCCGATCATGATCGTATCCGTCCGCAGCCCGTCCGCGTCCGTGCCGCAGAGAAGAATGT
>CAKTVN010000250.1 GCA_934623545.1 uncultured Oscillospiraceae bacterium | reverse complement strand
GCTCCGGTCAGCGCGAGCTGCTGGAGTCCATCGCGGGTCTGTACCCCATCGCCTCCGGCTCCGTGACCTTCTATGATCCCGACGGCAGCGCGCCGAAAGATCTGGTCGGACTCGACCCGATGGATATCCGCAAGAGCGGCATTTCGATGTCCTTCGTCCCGGAAGACCGTCTCGGCATGGGTCTGGTCGGCTCGATGGGCATGACCGGCAACATGATGCTGCGCTCCTGGCGCAAAGGCAACAGCATTTTCCTCAACCGCAAGGACCCCGAGGCGCTTGCCAACCGCATCTGGGAGGAGCTCGGCGTCGTAACGCCCAGCACCAACTTCCCGGTGCGCCGGATGTCCGGCGGCAACGTGCAGAAGGTCCTGGTCGGACGTGAGATCGCACAGTCGCCTGCGGTCCTGATGACGGCTTACGCGGTGCGCGGGCTGGATATCAACACCTCGTACACGATCTACAACCTGCTGACAGAGCAGAAGATGAAGGGTGTTGCGGTCGTCTATGTCGGCGAAGATCTGGACGTGCTGCTCGAGCTGTGCGACCGTATCGTCGTCCTCTGCGGCGGCGAGGTCTCCGGTATCGTTGACGCCCGCACGACCGATAAGCGTCAGGTCGGCGCACTCATGACCCAGGTGGGAGGAGGAAAGGCAGATGCATAAGAAATCCCCGTTCTACATAACCAAGCGCGATGCGCTGCCGTGGTATCTCTCCCTTGCCATTCGCGGCGGTGCGATCGTGCTGGCGCTGATCGTCTGCGCGATCGTGACGATGCTGCTGACCGGCGAAAACCCCATCAGCATTTACGGTACCATTTTCCACGGCGCATTCGGGACCGCCCGTAAGAGCTGGGTCACGTTCCAAAATCTCGCCGTGCTGCTCGGCATTTCTCTGGCGGTCACGCCCGCGTTCAAGATGCGCTTCTGGAACATCGGCGCGGAGGGTCAGGTCCTGATCGGCTGCCTCGCCACGGCGGCGTGCATGATCTGCCTCGGCGGCAAGCTGCCGAACGCCGTTCTGATCCTTGTGATGCTCGCTGCGGCGATCGCCGCGGGCGCACTCTGGGGCTTCCTCCCCGCCTTCTTCAAGGCAAAGTGGAACACGAATGAGACGCTTTTCACCCTCATGATGAACTACATCGCGACGCAGCTTGCCGCCTTCTTCATTATCATCTGGGAAGTCCCGAAGGGCGCGGGCAAGATCGGTATCATCAACCAGAAGACCGAGGCGGGCTGGCTGCCCGTGCTCGCGGGCAAGCAGTATCTGCTTGTGATCCTGGTCGTTGCGGTCCTGACCATCCTCATGTATATCTACCTCAACTACAGCAAGCACGGCTATGAGATCGCCGTTGTCGGCGAAAGCCGCCGCACCGCGAGCTACGCCGGCATCAAGGTCGACCGGGTCATCATCCGCACGATGGTGCTCTCCGGCGCGGTCTGCGGTCTGATGGGCTTAATGCTCACCGCCGGAACCGACCATACGCTGACCACGACCATCGTCGGCGGGCGCGGCTTTACCGCGGTCATGGTCTCGTGGCTTGCGAAGTTCAATCCGCTCGCCATGGTCTTTACGAGCCTGCTGCTCGTCGTTCTGAGCCGCGGCGCGAGTGAGATCTCCAGCACCTTCGGTCTGAACCACTCCTTCTCGGACATCCTGACCGGCATCATCCTGTTCTTCATCATCGGCTGCGAGTTCTTCCTCAACTACAAGATCGGTCTGCGCAAGAGCGAAAAGGAGGCGTGAGCAATGGGATTTGATTTTGCATCTTTTCTGCCCCGCGCGGTCATGCAGGGCATTCCGCTGCTCTATGGCAGCACCGGCGAGATCCTGACGGAAAAGTCCGGCAACCTGAACCTCGGCATTCCGGGCGTCATGTATGTCGGCGGCATCTGCGGCGTCATCGGCGCATTCTTCTATGAGCAGGCTGTCCCCGCCGCGGAAATGAGCGCATGGCTCGCCATCGGTATTCCCCTGCTCTGCTCGCTGGCAGGCTCGCTGCTGATGGGCTTGATCTACTGCCTGCTGACCGTTACGCTGCGCGCGAACCAGAACGTGACCGGTCTTGCGCTGACCACCTTCGGCGTCGGCATCGGCAACTTCTTCGGCGGCTCGCTCATCAAGCTCTCCGGCAGTGAGGTCCCGTCGATCGCCCTGTCCGCGACGAGCGCGTACTTCAGCAAGTCTCTTCCGATCGCCGAGAAGCTCGGCTGGTTCGGACAGATCTTCCTGTCTTACGGCTTCCTGGCGTATCTGGCGATCGTGATCGCGCTGCTGGCATCCTACTTCCTGAAGCACACCCGTCCGGGTCTGTACCTCCGCGCGGTCGGCGAGAGCGCCGCAACGGCGGACGCTGCCGGTATCAACGTCACGAAGTACAAATACCTCGCAACGTGCATCGGCAGCATGATCGCGGGTCTCGGCGGTCTGTACTACGTCATGGACTACGCCTGCGGCGTCTGGTCGAACAACGCCTTCGGTGACCGCGGCTGGCTTGCCATCGCGCTGGTCATCTTCACGATCTGGCGTCCGAATGTCAGCGTGCTCGCCTCGATCCTGTTCGGCGGCTGCTACATCCTGTACATCTTCATCCCCACCGGCACCAACCTTGCCATCAAGGAGCTGTACAAGATGCTGCCGTATGTCGTTACGCTGGTCGTCCTGATCGTCGTCTCGCTGCGCAAAAAGCGCGAGGATCAACCGCCTCAGTCGCTGGGTCTGGCATACTTCCGAGAAGATCGATAGAAACCCAAAAGCCCGCCGCGAGGCGGGCTTTTTCATGCCGCGGAAGCGGGATTTTGTCGCCCCAAAGGGGTGACGCTCTATCTGTGCCGAAGGCACAGGGGACGCGCCCAGAAGGACGCGGAGGTAATTGCGTCCGGAGGACGCAGGAGGCTTTCTCCGGCTTCACCGGAGTGCTGCTTTTGCGGTGACACCGCAACTGTCGCTCCGCGGGCATACTTTTTTCTGTCTTGCCAGAAAAAAGTATGCAAAAAA
>CAKTVN010000249.1 GCA_934623545.1 uncultured Oscillospiraceae bacterium | reverse complement strand
GTGCTGGACAACACGCAGAACTCCTATGTCGCCATGAAGGACATGACGGCGTGGTATATCACCTATATGCTGCAAAATACTGTCTCCTACGGCAGCGGCACGGCGGCTGCGCTGGACGGTATGCCCGTCGCGGGCAAGACCGGCACGACGACGAGCGACTTTGACCGCTGGTTTGCAGGCTATACGCCGTATTACACGGGCGTCGTCTGGTGCGGCTACGATACCCCGGAGGAGGTCGTGCTGACCGACTCGACGACCAACCCCGCGATCGTGCTCTGGAAGCAGGTCATGGAGGGTGTTCACAAGAACCTTCAGCCTTCGAGCTTCAAAAAGCCGACGAACGTCGTTGAGTGCAGCGTCTGCTATGACAGCGGTCTGCTTGCGACCGACGCCTGCCGCACGGACCCGCGCGGCGACCGCACGGTGAAGGTGGAGCTGAGCCTTTACGATGTGCCGTCGGAGTATTGCACGACGCATAAGGAGGTCACGATCTGCGGCGCGTCGAAGCACGCGGCGAATGAATACTGCGCCCTCGTGCCCGGCAATACGACCTACACGGTCGGACTTCTGGATATCACGCGCGGCTTCCCGATCCGCGGCATCAAGGTCACGGATCAGGCGTTCGTCGTGCCGGACGCGGCGATTCCGAGCGGCTATTACGCCGCTGTCTCGCCGGATGTGGATTCGATCAACGTCGAGTGCTATGTCCATACGCAGGAGGACCTGCCGAAGGAAGAGGACGACGAGGAGGACAGTGAAAATCCGGATGCGGACACTCCGTCGCATCCCGGCTCCGGCAGCGAGGAATCGACGCCGCCCTCCGGCAGCGCCGAGCACTCAGAGGGCTGGAGCGAGAACACCGGAATCAATCCGTAGACGAACTGCTGATCTGGCTGCTTTTGCGGGAGGATCAGAGGAATTAGGTGAGAAAAGGATAATGCTATGTGGTTAGCTGACCAATGGAAGGACTATGAGGTCCTGGACACCTCGGCGGGGGAGAAGCTCGAGCGCTGGGGAAAATACCTGCTCGTACGCCCGGACCCGCAGGTCATCTGGAACACGCCGAAAAACGACCCCGGCTGGAAAAAATACGACGCGCGCTACAACCGCTCGTCCACAGGCGGCGGCAAATGGTCGAACCTCCGCCTGCCGGAACGCTGGCAGGTGGGCTATAAGGAGCTGACGTTCAACGTCAAGCCGATGAACTTCAAGCACACCGGCGTCTTTCCGGAGCAGGCGGCAAACTGGGACTTCATCATGAAGACCATCCGCTCCGCCGGGCGTCAGGTCAGCGTGCTGAATCTCTTCGCCTACACGGGCGGCGCGACGCTCGCGGCAGCCGCCGCGGGGGCGAGCGTCTGTCATGTGGACGCGGCGAAGGGCATGGTTGCGTGGGCGAAGGAAAACGCGAAGTCTTCCGGTCTGGAGGAAGCCCCCATACGCTGGATCGTGGATGACTGCGGCAAGTTTGTCGAGCGCGAGATCCGCCGTGGGCGGCGGTATGACGCGGTGATCATGGACCCGCCCTCCTACGGGCGCGGACCATCCGGTGAGATCTGGAAGCTGGAAGAAAACCTGTATCCGTTTGTGGAGCTGGTCGCCTCTGTTCTTTCAGATGAGCCGCTGTTTGTGATCATCAATTCCTACACCACGGGGCTTGCGCCGTCCGTGCTGGGCTATATCATGGACACGCTCGTGACGAAAAAGCACGGCGGGCACACCGAATGCGGCGAGCTGGGACTGCCCGTGCGCGACACGGGGCTCATCCTTCCGTGCGGAAGCACCGGGCGCTGGACGAAAGACTGAACACACAGGAAGTACTTATGGAAAAACAGGCAATTTGCATAGACAAGCTGGTCTGCCGCTATGAGGAGCAGGAGGAGCACACCGAACACGTGATCTTCGACGGGCTCGACCTGCACATCGCCGAGGGGAGCTTTGTCGCGCTCCTCGGGCACAACGGCTGCGGCAAGTCTACACTGGCAAAGCATATGAACGCCATTCTGCTGCCGCAGGGCGGCAGCGTGTGCGTTTACGGGATGGACACGCGCGACGAAAGCCTTCTGCTGGAAATTCGCAGGGCGGTCGGTATGGTGTTCCAGAACCCGGACAATCAGATCGTCTCCAACGTGGTCGAGGAGGATGTGGCGTTCGCGCCGGAAAACCTCGGCGTGCTGCCGGAGGAGATCCGCCGCCGTGTGGACGAGGCGCTGCGCCTCGTCGGGATGTACGAATACCGCGCGCACGCGCCGCAGCTTCTCTCCGGCGGTCAGAAGCAGCGCGTTGCCATTGCGGGCGTGCTGGCGATGCACCCGAAGTGCATTGTGCTCGACGAACCAACCGCGATGCTCGATCCCCAGGGCAGACGTGAGGTGGTGGAAACCGTCGAGCGGCTGAACCGCGAAGAAGGGATGACCGTTGTGCTCATCACGCACCACATGGACGAGGCGACGCATGCTTCCCGTGTCATTGCGATGAACGATGGCAAAATTGTCGCCGACGGTGCGCCTGCGGACGTTTTTTCGCAGGTGGAGCTGCTCAAAAGCGTCGGTCTAAGCGTTCCGGAGACGACTGAACTGCTCTATGAGCTTCGCGCAGACGGCTTTGATCTGCCGCTTTCCGCGCTTTCCATTGACCAATGTGCGCAGGCACTTTACGATCGTGTGAAGGCCTGACCCTGAACTTGGAGGAAACTACGTTGACCCCTATACTAGAGATACAGAACTTGTCCCATGTATACAGCGAGGGTACGCCGTTTGAGCACGCCGCGCTGCAAGACGTCAGTCTCTCCATCGCCCGGGGAGAATTCGTGGGACTGATCGGGCATACCGGGTCTGGGAAATCGACCCTGATCCAACATTTCAACGGCCTGCTGAAGCCGACGTCCGGGAAAATCCTGTTTGACGGCGCGGACATCTGGCAGGATCCGAAGTTCACACGCGCCATCCGCTTTAAGGTCGGCCTGGTGTTCCAATATCCGGAGCATCAGCTTTTTGAAGAAACCGTCTACAAGGACATCTCCTT
>CAKTVN010000248.1 GCA_934623545.1 uncultured Oscillospiraceae bacterium | reverse complement strand
AGATGAACGAGGTCAACGAAGCCTATGACCTTCTGAAAAATCCGCAGGCGTATCAGCAGCAGCGCGCCCAACAGCAGGCGCAGCAGCAGGCGCGTCAGGCATATCAGAACCGGCAGGCGCAGGGCTATTACGACCCCTTCGAC
This sequence comes from uncultured Oscillospiraceae bacterium, assembly GCA_934623545.1. GTDB lineage: Bacteria > Bacillota > Clostridia > Oscillospirales > Oscillospiraceae > CAG-170. The sequence continues at coordinate 2,889 of CAKTVN010000248.1, read as the reverse complement.
CCCTTCGGCTTCTACAGCGGACAGGGCGACGGACAAAATCGCTCCGACTCCTACCGCACATATTATTACTATTCGCCGGACGACGACACAGGGCGGCAGCAATACCAGTGGAATTACCACCGCCCGCGCCGCGGCGCACTCGGCATTCTCGGAAAGCTGCTGATGGTCTATTTCCTGTTCCAGATCTTCTTCTCCCTCTTCGGCGGCTGCGCATACCGGCGCACCTCACCCTATTATTACTATTACGGCTCCGGCGCGGACAGCAGCCAGTCGGAGACCTATGACCGCGGCTACAGCGGCTGGAACTCCTCCGTCTACGGCACAGACGGCAGCGCGCAGAGTTAGGAGCGACCGAAAGAATGAAACTTTTTCAGAAAAAACAGCCGGCTCCGGTGCATCCGCACTATGAGGAGCTGGAGGCGGAATACCGCAATTACCGCCGCCGCACAGCGCAGGAGCTCGAACGCTCCGAGAGCGCGGCGGCGCGCCGGACGGTGCAGGCGTTCCTGCCGCTCTATGACGATCTGGAGCGCGCGCTGCATCAGCCGTGTCAGGACGCGGCGTATTTCCGCGGCGTGGAGCTCATGATGCAGAAGCTCCTGTCCATTCTCGCGGCGATGAAGGTCCAGCCGATGGACAGCCTGCATCGCTGCTTCAACCCCGATTATCACGAGGCGGTCGAGCACATCACCGACCCGCAGTACCGCGAAGAGGAGATCGTTGAGGTCCTTCAGACCGGTTTTACCATGGATGAGGACGTCATCCGCCACGCAAAGGTCATCGTTGCGAACTGAGCGCCCCGAGCGGGTGCAGCCGCACGTTGACCGGCACGTGATCGTTTTTCAGGAGGCTTTCGTATATGTCCAAAATCATCGGCATTGATCTCGGCACCACCAATTCCTGCGTCGCAGTCATGGAGGGCGGCGAGCCCGTCATCATCCCGAACGCTGAGGGCGGCAGAACGACGCCGTCCGTCGTCGGCTTTTCCAAGACGGGCGAGCGCATGGTCGGCAGCCTTGCCAAGCGGCAGGCGGTCACGAACCACGACCGGACCGTCACCTCGATCAAGCGCCAGATGGGCACAAATTACAAGCTGAACATCGACGGGCACAAATACACGCCGCAGGAGATCTCTGCGATGATCCTGCAAAAGCTCAAGCGCGACGCGGAGAGCTATCTCGGCGAGCCCGTCACCGACGCGGTCATCACCGTCCCGGCGTATTTTACGGACGCGCAGCGTCAGGCGACCAAGGACGCGGGCAAGATCGCGGGGCTGAACGTACAGCGCATCATCAACGAGCCGACTGCCGCGGCGCTCGCCTACGGCGTCGACAAGGAGGAGCCGCAGAAGATCATGGTCTATGACCTCGGCGGCGGCACCTTCGACGTCTCCATTCTGGATATCTCCTCCGGCGTGATCGAGGTTCTGGCGACCGCCGGCAACAATCACCTCGGCGGCGACGATTTTGACCAGTGCATCATCGACTATCTGCTCAAGGAGTTCAAAAATGAAAACAAGATCGATCTCAGCCGCGACGCGGCAGCCATGCAGCGCCTGCGCGAGGCGGCGGAAAAGGCGAAGATCGAGCTTTCCGCCATGACCTCCACGACCGTGAGCCTTCCGTATATCGCCGTCGGCAAAAACGGACCGATGCACATGGAGATTCCGCTCACGCGCGCAAAATTCAACGACCTGACCTATCATCTGGTGCAGGCGACGCGCGAGCCGGTCAATCAGGCGATCAACGACTCCGGCATCCGCATCTCGCAGATCAGCAAGGTGCTGATGGTCGGCGGCTCGAGCCGCATCCCGGCGGTGCAGGATCTGGTCCAGTCCATCACCGGGACGCTCCCGTTCAAGGGCATCAATCCGGATGAATGCGTCGCGATGGGCGCCTGCCTTCAGGGCGGCGTCCTCTCCGGGAGCGTCAAGGGGCTTCTGCTGCTGGATGTGACACCGCTGTCGCTCGGCATCGAGACGCTGGGCGGCGTGTGTACGCGCGTCATTGAGCGCAATACGACGCTCCCCATCCGTAAGAGCCAGATCTTTACAACGGCAGCCAATTTCCAGAGCTCCGTCGATGTCCACGTCCTTCAGGGCGAGCGCCCGATGGCGCATCAGAACAAGGAGCTCGGTCGCTTTCAGCTGACGGGCATCCGCCGCGCGCCGCGCGGCGTGCCACAGATCGAGGTCACGTTCTCCATCGACGCCAACGGCATCGTGAACGTCTCGGCGCGAGATCTGGATACTGGCAAGGCGCAGGAGATCACGATCACGGCGACCTCCAATATGTCGCAGGCGGAGATCGACCGCGCCATGCACGACGCGCAGCAGTACGCCGCCGAGGACGAGCGCCTGCGCGCCGAGGCGACCGCGCGCGACCGCTGCGAGCATCTGCTCTACCGCGCGAGCGGCGTCGGCAAGGAGACCAGCCGCGAGGATAAGGCGCGCGTCTCCAACGCGGTCAAGGAGGTTCGCCGCGCGATCAAGTCCAAAAAGCCGGAGGAAATGCTTCCTGCGGCAGACGCGCTGGAGCGGCTGCTCGACGAGCTCGGCATCACCGCCGGCAGCGGCAGCTACCGCCCCCAGAGCGGCTATGACAATCCGAACGACGACGTTGAGCCGGATGTGATGGACGCGGAATTTGAATCGGTCGATGACCGGAAATAAGGCAGAAAAATGCCGCCCGAATGGGCGGCATTTTGTCACCCCAAAGGGGTGACGCCTCTTTTGCGTCTGGAGAACCCAATGCCGCGCCAAGGGCGCGGAGGACACCGCATCCGGAGGATGCGCGAGGCTTTTCATGTTCGTAGGGCATACTGCCGCGCCGCAGGCGCGGGACTCTATCTTTTCCCGTGCGAGACGTGTAGGGGCGGACGACCCTGTCC
>CAKTVN010000247.1 GCA_934623545.1 uncultured Oscillospiraceae bacterium | reverse complement strand
AAGGACCTGCCTGGCGTTCGTTACCACATCATCCGTGGTACGCTCGATACGCAGGGCGTTCAGGGTCGTATGCAGGCCCGCTCCAAGTACGGCGCGAAGAAGCCGAAGGCTGGCAAGAAGAAGTAATCTTCCCGGCAATCACTGCAATTATGCCTTTCGCAAGGCAAAGCCTTGCTAAGAGTTTTTATATAGATTCGTAAAACCTCTTGGCAGGCACCAGGAACGGAGGATCTATGCCTCCGAAGTACCTATGAAATCATTTTATGAAGGAGGGAAGCAAAGTGCCAAGAAGAGGTAACGTTCCCAAGAGAGAAATCCTTCCGGATCCTATTTACGGTTCTGTTCTGGTCACCAAGCTTGTCAACAGCATCATGCTCGACGGCAAGAAGGGTGTTGCGCAGAGCGTTGTTTACGGCGCTTTCCAGATCGTAGAGGAGAAAACCGGAAAATCCGGTCTTGAGGCTTTCCAGCAGGCGATGGAGAACATCATGCCCGCAGTTGAGGTCAAGACCCGCCGTGTCGGCGGCGCAAACTATCAGGTCCCAATCGAGGTCCGTCCCGCAAGACGTCAGACCCTGGGGCTGCGCTGGCTGACCAACTACAGCCGTGCAAGAAGTGAGAAGACCATGAAAGAGCGCCTCGCCGGCGAGATCATGGATGCCTGCAACAACACCGGCAGCGCCGTCAAGAAGCGTGAGGACACGCACAAGATGGCAGAGGCCAACAAGGCGTTCTCTCACTTCCGCTGGTAATCGCAAAAGGAGAGCAGTATGCCAAGACAATATTCACTTGAGAATACGAGAAACATTGGCATCATGGCGCACATCGATGCAGGCAAGACGACCACTACGGAACGTATCTTGTTCTACACCGGTGTCAACTACAGACTCGGCGAAACGCATGACGGCACCGCGACGATGGACTGGATGGAGCAGGAGCAGGAGCGTGGCATCACGATCACCTCTGCTGCGACGACCTGCCATTGGAAGGGCGTCCGCATCAACATCATCGACACCCCGGGTCACGTCGACTTCACCGTTGAGGTCGAACGTTCGCTCCGTGTGCTTGACGGCTCGGTGACGGTCCTTTGTGCAAAGGGCGGCGTTGAGCCCCAGACCGAGACTGTATGGAGACAGGCTGACAAATATCATGTCCCGCGTATTGTCTATGTCAATAAGATGGACATGATGGGTGCCGATTTCTTCAATGTCCTGAAGATGATGGATGAGCGTCTCAAGTGTACCGCCGTTCCGCTTCAGCTGCCCATCGGCGCGGAGGACACCTTCCGCGGCGTGGTCGACCTCATCCGCATGAAGGCTTATGTCTTCTACGACGAGCTGGGCAAGGATATGCGCGAGGAAGAGATCCCCGAAGAGCTGGCAGAGCTTGCTGCGCAGTACCGGGATCATATGCTTGAGCAGATTTCCGATGAGGATGAAGAGATCATGATGCTTTATCTCGAGGGTGAGGACATCCCCGAGAAGAAGATCCGGACAGCCATCCGCAGAGCCACGATCGCCAATAAGATCATTCCGGTTCTGTGCGGCTCGTCCTACAAAAACAAGGGCGTTCAGGAGCTGCTCGACGCGATTGTCGACTATCTGCCGTCCCCGCTGGACAAACCCGCGATCACCGGTATCAATCCGAAGACCGAGGAAGAGGAGACCCGCGAATCCGACGACAACGCGCCGTTTGCAGCGCTTGCGTTCAAGATCGCGACCGACCCCTATGTCGGTAAGCTTGCCTTCTTCCGCGTCTATTCCGGTATGCTGGAAGCCGGCAAAACGGTGCTCAACACCAACAAAAACGTCCGTGAACGTATGGGACGCATCCTGCTGATGCACGCGAACCACCGCGAGGATCTGGACCGTGTCTATTCCGGCGACATTGCCGCAGTCGTGGGTCTCAAAAACACGACCACCGGCGATACGCTGTGTGATATGAACAATCCCATCATCCTCGAGTCGATGGAATTCCCCGAGCCTGTCATCCGCGTTGCGATCGAGCCGAAGACGAAGGCGGGGCAGGAGAAAATGGGCATCGCGCTGGCGAAGCTGGCAGAGGAAGACCCGACGTTCAAGACATACACCGATGAAGAGACCGGGCAGACGATCATCGCCGGCATGGGTGAGCTTCATCTGGAGATCATTGTAGACCGCCTTCTGAGGGAGTTTAAGGTGGAAGCCAATGTCGGCGCACCGCAGGTCGCTTACAAAGAGACCATCCGCAAGAAGGTCAATCAGGAGACGAAGTACGCGCGCCAGTCCGGCGGCAAGGGTCAGTACGGTCACGTCAAGATGACCGTCGAGCCCAACGAGAGCGGCAAGGGCTTCGAGTTCATCAACGCCACCGTCGGCGGTTCCATCCCGAAGGAATATATTCCCGCGGTGGAGCAGGGTGTGCGCGGCGCGATGGAAGCGGGCGTGCTTGCGGGCTTCCCGGTCGTCGACGTCAAGGTCACGCTGTACGACGGCTCCTATCATGAGGTCGACTCGTCTGAGCTTGCGTTCAAGATCGCCGGTTCCATGGCGTTCAAGGAGGCCTGCCAGAAGGCGGATCCCGTCATTCTCGAGCCGATCATGAAGGTCAGCATCATCGTCCCCGACGATTATATGGGCGACGTCATCGGCGACATTTCCGGTCGCCGCGGCAGCATCCGCTCGCTGGAGGCGCGCAATGGCGCGCATCAGATCGACTGCGATGTGCCTCTGTCCGAGATGTTCGGCTACGCTACCAACCTGCGTTCGAGAACGCAGGGGCGCGGTCAGTTCTCGATGGAGCCGAGCCATTATGTCGAGCTGTCGAAGAATCTGGCGGAGGAAGTCGTCAAAAAACGCAGAGGATTTTGATCAAACCGATTTTCTGCAATGATTTTTTGAAATTTCCCTTGTCAAAATCGCATTTGTCGTGTATGATGAGGAAGATGCATTATGAAATTTTTAGTACGTTTATAAACTAAGGAGGATATTTTCATGGCTAAGCAGAAATTCATTAAGGATAAGCCCCATGTCAACATCGGCACCATCGGTCATATCGACCATGGCA
>CAKTVN010000246.1 GCA_934623545.1 uncultured Oscillospiraceae bacterium | reverse complement strand
CTTTTTACCTTTGAACAATGTAATATCCTCCTTAGTGGTGATTCGGAATAATCCTCCCACGTATTTATGAGGCTCGGGCAAATGCCGTGCTGCCTCGAATCAAGCGAACGTTCAGTCGGCGACGACAATGCCCATGCTGCGGCAAGTGCCGGCAACCTGGCTCATCGCGGCTTCAATGGTGTTGGCGGTCAGGTCGGGCATCTTCTTCTCAGCGATCTCGCGAATCTGATCCTTGGTGATGGTAGCGACCTTGTCCTTGTTGGGGACGCCGGAGCCCTTCTCAATGCCGAGCGCCTTGAGAATCAGCGTCGGAGTCGGAGGCGTCTTGGTGACAAACGTGAAGCTGCGGTCAGCATAGACCGTAATGATAACGGGAATCTTGAAGCCAAGCTGATCCTTGGTGCGCTCATTGAATTCCTTGATAAACTGGGAAATGTTGACGCCGTGCTGGCCGAGCGCGGGGCCGACAGGGGGGGATGCGGTTGCCTTTGCAGCGGGAATCTGCAGTTTGATATAGCCTGTTACTTTCTGTGCCATGATAAGCACCTCCTGAATAAATGTGGTGATACGCGCAAGCGCGTATTTTTGGCGGGGATGAGCCCCTCCCACGGTCTTTCATCCGTTCGGGTTATTCGCTGATGACCTCAACCTGATCAAGCTCAAGCTCAACCGGTGTTTCACGCCCGAACATGGAGACGATCACGCGGACCTTGTTCTTTTCAATGTCGATCTGATCGACAACGCCGACAAAGTTGGTCAGCGGACCGTCGGCGACGCGCACATTGTCGCCCTCGGCATAGCTGACGACGACCTCGTGCTTTTCCACACCCAGCTGTGCGACCTCATCCTCGGTCAGCGGGGTGGGCTTCTGGCCTGAACCGACAAAGCCGGTAACGCCGCGGATGTTCTTGATGATGTACCATGCCTCGTCGGACATGATCATCTTGACCAGCACATAGCCGGGGAACACCTTGCGGTCATATGTTTTCGGGCCGTTGTCCGTGATCTCGGTGACGGTTTCCATCGGGATGGAGACGATATGGATGAGATCCTCCAGATGGCGGGTCTCGATGGTTTTCTCGATGGTGGCCTTTACGGTATTTTCATAGCCGGAGTAAGTATGCACAACATACCACTTTGCGCCTTCTGCCATGACGATACCTTAACCCTTGAACAGCGTAATGATGCCGTTAACAACAATGCCGCCAACTGCATCAAAAAGCCAGATACAAATGCCGACGATCAGAACACAGACCAGAACGATGACGGTGTTGTTGATCATCTGGCTCTTTGTCGGCCACACGACCTTCTTCAGCTCGCTTTTCATCTCGCGGAACCAGCGGCTGATGCGCTTGCCTGTGCGGGCAAAGAAGTTTTCCTTTTTTGCTTCTGCCATGTTTTTCACCCTTTCTGCAATGCAGAGCGCACTGCGTTACTTCGTCTCGCTGTGGACCGTGTGCTTCTTGCAGAATCTGCAATACTTCTTCATCTCGAGACGATCGGGGTCATTCTTCTTGTTCTTCATGGTGTTGTAGTTTCTCTGCTTGCATTCGTTGCATCTGAGTGTGATTTTCACGCGCATATATCGGCACCTCCTTAATTATTGCCTCCCTGTTTGTCCGCGGCTATTCGTAAATTTTAGAAGACACCGAAACTACAATGGCGTCATCCGCGGATGAAAAAGGGCATAGAAATACCCAAATTCGCAGGTAGAGTTATACTAGCACATCCGTCCGTCAAGGTCAACAGAAATTTTTATTTTTATGAAGATTTGTTGCGAACTTCCGCGGGGAATGCTACAATATACGCGAAAAAACGAAGCGGCGAGGTACTGCATATGAGGATCATGGCGATCGACTATGGCGACGCGCGGACGGGCATCGCGATCTCAGACGCGCTCGGGATGCTGACGGGGACGACGACGGTCATCCACAGCTGGAACGCGGAGAAGACCGCGCAGGAGATCGCGCGGCTGGCGCGCGAGCACGGCGTGGAGCGGCTCGTGATGGGCTTTCCGCGCAACATGGACGGCTCGGAGGGAGCGCGCGCCGCGCTCTACCGGGAATTTGCCGCAAAGCTCGCGGAGACGACCGGCATGGAGCCGGTTTTGTGGGACGAGCGGCGCACGACCATTGAGGCGCACCAGATCCTCAGCGCCGGGAATTATCACGGCAAAAAGAGAAAAAATACGGTGGACGCCGTTGCGGCGTCGCTGATTTTGGAGGGCTATCTCAGCTATCTCGCTGCACAGAAAGGATAACGCAGACGATCATGTTTCAGGGCTTTACGGATAAAACGTCGGATTTCTTCTGGGGGATCCGCTTCAACAACGAGCGCGCCTGGTTCGACGAGCACAGGGCGGAGTATAAGCAGTATGTGCAGGAGCCGGTCCGCGCGCTGGCAGATGAGCTGTTCGACTGGTTTCAGGACAAGCACCCCGAGCTGCATATGAATGTGCACATCTCGCGCATTTACCGCGACGCAAGGCGGCTTTTCGGGCGCGGACCGTTCAAGGATCATATCTGGTTTTCCTTCCAGTCCGGCGAGCAGTGGAACAATGTGCCGTGCTTTTATTTTGAGGTCGGCGCGGAGGGCTGGGGCTACGGCATGGGCTGCTGGACCGGGGAGGCGGGCTTTGCGCAGCGCTTCCGCCGTCAGATCGACCGGGAGCCCGAGAAAATGGAAAAGCTTCTGCGAAGGGTCGACCGGCAGGAGGAGTTCAAGCTGACCGGGCAGCGGTACGCCAAGAGCAAGGGGCACACCGGCGAGCCGATCGAGACGTGGTACAACATGAAAAGCTGGAGCCTTTCGGCGGACCATCCCTATGACGCGCTGTCTGCCTCGCCTGCGCTCGCGCAGATGGTAGAAAAGGGCTTTGAATTTCTGCTGCCCTATTATGAGATCATGAATCAGGTATATCACAGTGCTGAATGAAGCGCAGCCGGCTTTCTGAATTGCATACCAAAAGCGGAAGCATTCGTCCGAATGCTTCCGCTTTATACTGATATTCAATTAAAAACTTTCATTCATGGAATGGAAGTTTTTAATATGAAGATCATTATGAGACGAGA
>CAKTVN010000245.1 GCA_934623545.1 uncultured Oscillospiraceae bacterium | reverse complement strand
AAATTCTCTTTCTGGAATTAGGCGTTGGATACAATACCCCCGTCATCATCAAGTATCCCTTCTGGCAGATGACAGCCAAGAATCCAAACGCTATCTACGCCTGTATCAACCAAGGGCAGGCGGTTTGCCCACAGGAGATCGAGCGACAGGCGATCTGCATCGGTGCGGATATCGACACAGTTCTGCATAAGATAATGAGCGAAGAGGATGTATCAAAATCTGCACCGCATTAAACAAAGAATAGCTTTTTCGCAAAATAGCGCGAAAAATGACTGTGCCGCTTGCCGGAACTGCTCCGGCAGGCGGAAAAATTTATCTTCCGGCGCTTTCCGCTCCGAATTCCCGTTTGGGTCACGTTTGGGTCAAACGGAAAATGTGCAGAATTCTCCATCGAAAAAAGTTCGGAATATGCAGAAAAATCCGGCTGAAATCAGAAGATTTCAGCCGGATTTGGTCGGAGTGTCGGGATTCGAACCCGAGGCCTCTTGGTCCCGAACCAAGCGCGATACCAAACTTCGCCACACCCCGTCAGCCCGATTATTATAGTGGATAACCGGGCGCTTGTCAAGTCCAAAAGTGCGATTTCCGGTTTGTTTTTACGGCGGCGCGTGGCGCGTATTTTGCAGCCGCGAAGCGCCGGCTCAGCGGCGGAGCATCTTTCCAATTCCGCGCAGGAAATGACCGTTCGCCCACTCCAGAAGCCCCTCAAACAGTGACTCATGCAGATGCGCCTGAATAGCCATACCTCGCAGCGCGCAGTCGGTCGCCGTCGTGATCATCATCTTATACGCCGGGTCATTTCGGTCCTTTTTGCCGTCAAAGCCGCGCGAGAGCACAAACTCCGTCAGATGGTACAGCCGCCGCATGGTCCACGAATGCTCGCGCATTTCCAGCACCGTAGAGTCCATCGTATACTGCCCCTTTTGCGGCTCGACGCTCTGGAAGCTGCGCCCGAGCATCGCCTCCCACTCGACGTGCGCCGGAACGCCGCGCAGCGTCTCGTACCAGCTGCCCTTCTGCCATGCCGGAACTGGAAGCTGCGGTCCTTCCTTTTCGATCGTGACCGCCAGCCCGCCAATCTCCACCGCGTATGTTCCGCCTGGGACCACCCAACCGCCGGACCAGACCGCGAAGCTGCGCTCCGTCAGCTGAAAGACTGCTTCCTTCGTCTCTCCGGGCTGAAGGAAGAGCTTTCTAAAGCCCTTGAGTTCGCGCACCGGGCGCAGCAGCCCGCCCTTCGGCGCGCGGATGTAGAGCTGCACGACCTCTGCGCCGGGACGATCTCCGGTATTCGTCACACAGACGCGGACGGTATTGCCCTCCGCGCGGAGGTCAGAATAGGCAAAGCTCGTATAGCTCAGCCCGTAGCCAAACGGGAAACGCACCGCCTTTCCGGCTTTTTCGTAGTAGCGATAGCCGACCAGCACGCCCTCGCGGTACTCCGCGTCGCGGCTTCCGTAAAAGCCGGAGGTCGCGGCATCCGAATAGCGCACCGCCCAGGTCTCGGCGAGCCTGCCGCTCGGATTGACCGTGCCGTAGAGCACATCGTGGATGGCTTCGCCGCCCGCCTGCCCCGGCAGCGCCGCGTAGAGCAGCGCGTTGACCTTCGCCAGCCACGGCGTTTCCACCGGGCTTCCCGCGAGCAGCACGACCACCGTGTTCGCATTCGCCTCCGCCACCGCGCGGATCAGCCGGTCGTGCCCCTCCGGAAGGCGCATATGCGCCCGGTCAAAGCCCTCAGATTCATAGCTGTCCGGGAGCCCCACAAACAAAACGGGCGTTTCATGCGTTTTCGCCAGCTCCACTGCCTCCGCGAGTAGCGCGTCGGTCGTCGAGCCGTCTGAGAAGCACCCTTCCGCGAACGGAAGCTCCGCCATGCAGTCTGCCGGCTCGGCGAGGCGCACGGGGTTGATGTGACTCGAGCCGGAGCCCTGATAGCGCATCTGCTTTGCCATGTGCCCGATCAGGCAAACACTGCCATGCAGCGGAAGCGCACCGCCGTTTTTCAGCAGTACCATGCTCTCTGCCGCCGCGCGGCGCGCGAGCGCGTGATGCGCCTCCATGTCACACGGCTGCGGCGTCAGCCGCCTCGCCTTTTCCACATAGTCCAAAATCCGCGCGCAGCAGGCATCTACATCCTCCTCGGAAAGCGTTCCATTCTTCACAGCGCACAGCGCCTTCGTCTGCTGATAACGCGAGCCGCCGGGCATATTGAGATCGCAGCCCGCGCGGAAGGACTCGATGCGGTTTTCCATCGCGCCCCAGTCGCTCACGACAAAGCCGTCAAAGCCCCACTGCGTGCGCAGGATGTCCGTCAAAAGCTCCCGGCTGCCGCTGGTATGGACGCCGTTGAGCTTGTTGTAGCTGCACATCACCGCCCATGGCTGCGCCTGCGTGACTGCCTCCTCAAACGCCGGAAGATAAATTTCCCGCAGTGTCCGCTCGTCCATCACGCTGTCGGAGGAAAAGCGCTTGTACTCCTGCGAGTTCGCGGCGAAATGCTTGATGCACGCGCCGACACCCGTCGTCTGAAGCGCCCGGACATACGCCGCGCCAAGCTTTCCAGTCAGATACGGGTCCTCGGAATAATACTCGAAATTGCGCCCGCACAATGGGTCTCGCTTGATGTTCAGCCCCGGTCCCAGCACCAGCGACACGCCCGCCGCGCGGGCTTCCTCGCCGATGGCACGCGCGACCGCGCCCACAAGCTCCGTATCCCAGCTGCAAGCCGTCGCAGCCGCCGTCGGAAAGCACGTCGCGGGCACGGAATCGTTGATGTTGAGCCCTGAGGTCTTTTCCTTTTTACGCAGACCGTGCGGTCCGTCAGACATCATGACCTGTGGAAGGTCATACGCCGGAAACGCGAACGTGCGCCAGTCGTCCGCGCCCTCGCAAAGCGCGATCTTCTCCTTCAGCGTCATTTTTTTCAGAAGCTCCTCATGGTTCATAGCGTGCGCCTCCTTTTTCTTTCATTATAACAGAGGGGGGAGGGTGATTCAACCTCGCTTTCTCGTGTGAGAAGGCAACCTTGCCTCCGGCGGCACCATCTTTTCTCTCGCAAGAGAAAAGATGGTGGAGAAAAG
>CAKTVN010000244.1 GCA_934623545.1 uncultured Oscillospiraceae bacterium | reverse complement strand
GTCCTTGTCCTCTTCGAGGGACAGGTGCGTGACGTCGTCCACGATGCCGATGGTGAACTGGTGCTTGGGCTCGTCCTTGGTGAGCTCCTTATAGACTGCGAAGACGGACGCGGGAGGCGTATCCTTCGAGCCGAGACCGTAGCGACCGCCAATGATGGTCGCCTTCACGCCGGCGTTCGCAAGCGAGGTGACAACGTCCATGTACAGCGGCTCGCCGAGCGCGCCGGGCTCCTTGGTGCGGTCGAGCACGGCGATCTTCTTGGCGGTTGCCGGGATGGCTGCGACCAGCTTGTCCGCGCAGAACGGACGGTACAGGCGGCACTTGACCAGACCGACCTTCTCGCCGTGGGCGTTCAGGTAGTCGATGACCTCTTCGGCAACGTCGCAGATGGAGCCCATCGCAACGATGACGCGGTCGGCGTCGGGTGCGCCGTAGTAGTTGAAGAGCTGATAGTCGGTGCCGAGCTTCTCGTTGACCTTCCCCATGTACTTTTCAACGATCGCGGGCAGCTCATCATAGAACTTGTTGCACGCTTCACGATGCTGGAAGAAGATATCGCCGTTTTCGTGGCTGCCACGGGCTGCCGGGCGCTCGGGGTTCAGAGAGTGCTTGCGGAACGCCTCGACTGCGTCCATGTCGCACATTTCCTTCAGATCCTCGTAATCCCACACTGCGACCTTCTGGATCTCGTGAGAGGTGCGGAAGCCGTCGAAGAAGTTCAGGAACGGAACTCTGCCTTCGATGGATGCAAGGTGCGCAACGGGAGAAAGGTCCATGACCTCCTGCGGGTTGGTCTCGCACAGCATGGCAAAGCCGGTCTGACGGCAAGCCATCACGTCAGAGTGATCGCCGAAGATGTTCAGCGCATGGGTGGAGACGGTACGTGCCGATACGTGGAACACGCACGGCAGCTGCTCGCCCGCGATCTTGTACATATTCGGGATCATCAGCAGCAGACCCTGGGACGCCGTGTAGGTGGTCGTCAGAGCGCCTGCGCCGAGGGAGCCGTGAACGGTACCGGCAGCGCCTGCTTCGGACTGCATTTCCACGACCTTGACGGTGGAGCCGAAGATGTTCTTGAGACCGGCGGCAGACCACTGGTCGACAAGATCAGCCATCGGGGAGGACGGCGTGATGGGATAAATACCGGCGACTTCGGTAAACGCATAGGATACGTGCGCCGCGGCATTGTTGCCGTCCATGGTTTTGAACTTACGAGTCAAATCGAATTACCTCCTAATAAGTAATTACATAATCGTACATGGGTATCATAACATAGTTTTTTGTCAATGTAAATGAGAAATCCGCTTCCGCTGTAGAAATTTCGCCGTCAACGGGGCATAAAATCCCGGTATCGCCGTTTTTTTCCACGCAGGCGATTTTGCTGTTGGAATTTGCAGAAAAATGCGGTATGATAAGAGTGATATCATATAAATGAATCGCAGCGGGAGGGTCATTATGCTCAGTCACGTGCGTTCCATGGGCTTGCAGGGGATCGAGGGCTATGAGGTCTCGGTCGAGTGCTTCATCACAAACGGGCTTCCGGCGTTTGATGTGGTCGGGCTGCCGGACGCAGCCGTCAAGGAGGCGCGTGAGCGCGTCCGGGCGGCGATCAAAAACTGCGGCTTCCGCTTCCCTGTCAGCCGCATCACGCTCAATCTCGCCCCGGCGGGCACGCGCAAAAGCGGCACGCTCTACGATCTGCCGATCCTGCTCGGGATCTTGGCGGCGTCCGAGCTTGTAAAGCTGCCGAAGGCGTCCTGCGCCTTTCTCGGCGAGCTGAGCCTTCAGGGCGACCTCCGTCCGGTGCCGGGCGTGCTGCCGATGGCGCTCGCGGCACAGGAGCAGGGCATCACCGAGCTTTACGTCCCTGCGGCGAACGCCGCCGAGGCGACGCTTGCCGACGGGCTCACGGTCTACGGCGTCTCGTCCGTGCGCGAGCTGGTCGCGCATCTGACCGGCGAAGCACCTCTCTCCCCCGCCGCGCCGTGGTCGCCGGACGAATTTGCGCCGGACCTTCCCGACTTCCGCGACGTCAAGGGACAGGAAAATGTCAAGCGCGCACTGGAGATCGCGGCGGCGGGCGGGCACAACGTCCTGCTCATCGGTCCTCCGGGCTCCGGAAAGAGTATGCTCGCAAAGCGCCTCCCGTCCATCCTGCCGGACATGACGCGCGAAGAGGCGCTGGAGGTCACAAAAATTTATTCTGTCATGGGGATGCTCCGCAGCGGCGAGCCGCTCGTGCGCACGCGCCCCTTCCGCAGCCCGCACCATACGGTCTCGGCGGTCTCGCTCGCGGGCGGCGGCTCGACGCCGCGTCCGGGCGAAATTTCCCTCGCGCACCGCGGCGTTCTGTTTCTCGACGAGTTTCCGGAGTTTCACCGCGACTCACTCGAGGTCCTGCGCCAGCCCATCGAGGACGGACAGGTCACCATCTCGCGCGTGCAGGGCTCGGTCACCTATCCGTGCCAGTTCATGCTGGTGTGCGCGATGAATCCGTGCAAATGCGGCTGGTACGGCGACCCGAGCGGGCGCTGCACCTGCTCGCAGGCGGCGGTCGATCAATACCTCGGGCGCATCTCCGGACCGATGCTCGACCGCATCGACCTCATCGTCGAGGTCCCCGCCGTTCATTTTGAAGAGCTGAGCCGCCGCACGACGGCAGAGCCGTCCTCTGAGATCAAAAAGCGCGTCGAGGCGGCGCGCACCATTCAGCGTAACCGCTTCGGTGAGACCTCCACCCGCTGCAACGCGCAGATGGAGCCGTCGGACCTGCGCGCGAGCTGCGCGCTCGACGAGGCGTGTACGGCGCTCATGAAAACAGCGTTTGACCGCCTCGGCATGACCGCGCGGAGCTATGACCGCGTTCTGCGCGTGGCGCGCACGATCGCCGATCTGGACGGCTCGGAGCGCATCCAGCCGCAGCACATCGCGGAGGCGGTCCAGTACCGCACCTTCCGCTTTGGAAACCAGTAAAACGGGCATATATAATAGGCTTACAAGTATGGAAAAATGGAATGCGCCGCGCAGGGCATTGACAAGGGCGTTGCGCAGGAGGTGTGGAACGCCGGAAGGGAGAATTCTC
>CAKTVN010000243.1 GCA_934623545.1 uncultured Oscillospiraceae bacterium | reverse complement strand
CTGGATTCGCGCGGGAGCCCCTTCTTTGGAATCCCCTTAAAACGACCAAGAAGAGGGCTGATGCCCCCTTCTTGGATTATTCCCGGAGTTTGGTTTGTGCAAATCACATTTCAGATTAGTAGAAACGCGATGCAGATGCGAATTTGGATAGACCGGCGAGGTAGTCGAAATACTCTGCGGTGAGGTCGGGCGGACAGAGTCGTCCGCCCCTACACAAGATCGGAGATGTTCCGAATTTTACACGTCAAATATTCAACGGGCGCAAATATAACGACTCGTGCGGTTTACCGTGCGCTCAGGAAACCCGATTCTACGGTCGCCCGAAGGGCGTTCCTTGACCTGAAGTGTAACGATAATACGTAGAATGTAACAAAATGCTTTTCCGCGCGTAAGCGCTATTTCGTTCCCCAGCGCCTCTTTTTTGCATACTTTTTTCTGGCAAGACAGAAAAAAGTATGCCCGCGGAGCGACAGTTGCGGTCGCGCAATGATAACGGCACTGTGGTGAATACAAAAGGCAGTTCCGCGCCTTTGGCGCGGGTGGGCGGACAGCACCCGCAAGGGGTGTGCCGCATCCGTAGCGCTCCTTTGTCGCTGACGGCTGCGCGAGGGCGTCCGCCCCTACATGGGGCTTTCGTGCCCTCCGTGCACGAAAAAGCCTCCCATATCCTCCGGATGCGGTCCCTCCGCGCCTGTGGCGCGGCATTGCGTCCTTCGGGCGCAAATAGGACGTCACCCCTCCGGGGTGACAGAAAATACCGCCCCTGCGGGCGGTTGACCTTTTTCGCCAAAACGGCTATACTCATAGCATCTGCTGTTATGGAAGTGATCGTTTGTTGAAAAGGCTGCGGCGTATGACCGCATTTGCGCTTGCGGCGCTGCTGGCGCTGGCGCCGGTGTGCCGCGTATGGGCGGCGGAGGGCGAAAACGCGGAGCAGGGGACTGCTGCGTCCGCAGAGGACGCCGGGGCGCAGACGCTGGAGGCGCTTATGGAGACCTTTCGTGCGGAAAACGGGCTGGACGAGGGGAATTTTTCCATCTCCTATTATAACCCCGGCAGCGGGGAACGATACAGCTTCGGGGCGGACCGGCTGATGCTCGCGGCGAGCACCTATAAGGTGCCGCTCAATATGTACTACTATGATCTGGAGCGTGCGGGCGAGCTCGCATCCGACACGCTGATCCAAGGATACACGCTGGAGACCTGCCACGAGCAGAGCATCGTCTATTCCAACAATGAGATCTCGGAGGCGATGATCTACGCCTATCCGGGCAGCTTTTTCGCGTACAAAAACGCGATGCTGGAGCTGCTCGGGATGGAGGACGCGGAGCTTGCACCGGATTTTTATTATGACAACTATTACAGCACCGGCATGATGATGGCGGCGCTGGAGCGGCTGTATGAAAACGCGGACGACTATGAAGAGCTGATCGGATACATGAAGGAGACCTTCCCGCAGAAGGGCTATTTCCGGAGATATGTGACGGACTGCGAGGTCGCGCACAAATACGGCAGCTTTGAGGGCGCGGAAAACGACGTCGGCATCATCTATGCCGGGCAGCCGTTTTTGCTGGCGGTGTACACCTATGACAGCCCCCGGACGCCCGGCGAAGAGGTCTGCGCGCGGGCGGCGCAGGTGCTGAAGGATTACACGGACGCGCAGCACGCGCGGACGCTTGCCGAAGAACGGGCGGCGCAGGAGGAAGCGGAGCGGCAAGAGGCGGAGCACCTCGCCGCCGGGAAAGAGCAGACGCGTCTGGAGCAGGAACGCGCGGAAGCGGAGGCGCGCGCCCGCGAGGAGGAAGCGGCAGCGCGCGAGGAGGCGCTGCGCCGGGAGGAAGAGGAACGTTTTGCGCAGGAGCGCGCCGCAGCCGCCGAGGCAGAGCGGCAGGCAGAGCCAGAGCCGCCGCAGGAGACGGTCCGCGTCGAGTGGACGGATTATCTGTGGATGATCGCGGTCGCGGGCGGGATCTTGCTGCTGGGCGGTGCAATATTATATTCCGTGTTCCACAAGGTCGGAAAATACGAGGCGCGGATGAAGAAAAAGTATGGGAAGTATATGAAGAAGTAAACCGGTCACAAAAAGCACTGCCCGAACGGCGGACACCGGACGGAAAAGATCAAAATTGGAAAACAAAATTGTGACACTGCTGGAAATAATGTTACTGGAACGAAAAACATTGTCACCGGTTTGTAAATTTTGCAGAACGGACACTACATTTTGATCACAAACGAAAAATAGCAACAAAATGTGACCGGAACGCCGAAAGTGAAGAAAGATTCCTTAAAGATTCCTTAAGGTGATTGCTTTTTTCAGGAATTATGTTAAACTTAACATGAGCAAATAAGGTTCCCTGTACAACTATGGAAACATATCAGGAAGAGAGGTACTTATTTATGAAGAAAAAAATGAGCAGACTTGTGTGCGCGCTCCTCGTGATCGCGATGGTCTGCGCGATGGTCCCGGCTGCGTTTGCGGCTGTGACGGGTGTTACGCTTGACAAGAACACGGAAACGCTTCTGGTCGGCGAACAGAAAACGCTTACGGCGACCGTCAACGGCGCTGCCAGCGACGATGAAAAGGGCATCACATGGACTTCCAACAGCGATGATGTTGTAACCGTCAGCGGTGGCAACATCGTCGGTGTTGCGGCAGGTCAGGCGGTGATCACTGCAACGAGCACGGCGGATGGAACGAAATCTGCGACCTGCACGGTCACAGTCGTCAGCAACGCGGTTGAGAGCTTTACCGTGTCTCCGAGCACGCTCAAGGTTGCGAAGGGCACAGCGAAGGCGGACGTGATCGCGAAGCTTCCGACCGATGCCACGGCGAACTTTGCCAACGGCGTGACGAAGGCGTGCTCGGTCAGCAGCTGGGCTTGCGAAAACTATGAAGGCGGCGTTGGTGAGTACACATTCACTGGAACTGTCAACGGACTTCCCAACTATGTGACGGTTGCCGACGACAAGAAGCCCATCGTCACGGTCACGGTCGTTGAGCCTCCTGCCGTCAGTGTGAGCATTGCAGCCAGCGGCAATACTTCCGTCAATGTCGGCACGAGCCTGACGCTGACGGCAACTCCCACCCTGAATC
>CAKTVN010000242.1 GCA_934623545.1 uncultured Oscillospiraceae bacterium | reverse complement strand
CAACCTGATGGAAAACGCCATCCAGCATGGGCAGACCACCACCCGGCTGGAGCTGCATCTGCGCCGCGAGGGGGATGCCGCCGTATTTGAGGTCGCCGACAACGGCTGCGGCATTTCCAAGGAAGCCTTTTCCCATCTGTTCCAGGGCGCCTTCACCCACGCACAGTCTGAGCTATCCGACCGGCAGCGCAATATGGGCATCGGTCTTTCCGTCTGTCTTTCCATCGTGCAGGCGCACGGCGGAAGTATGGCTGCGGAAAACCGCGCGCTCGGCGGCGCCATTTTCCGGTTTACCATTCCACTGGAGGACGCAACATATGACGATTAAAGACAAAATTCTGGTCATTGAGGACGAGCAGACCATCAGCAACTTTATAAGCGCCATTCTGAGCGCCAACGGCTACGACGTGCTGGTCGCGCGCAACGGCACCATTGCCGACACGATGATCGCGTCGCACTGCCCGGACATCATCATTCTCGATCTGGGACTGCCGGACATGGACGGGATGCAGATCCTCCGGCGCGTGCGCGCATGGTCCAAGGTCCCGATCGTTGTCGTCTCCGCCCGAAGCCATGAGCAGGACAAGGTCGCCGCACTGGACGCAGGCGCGGACGATTATCTGACCAAGCCATTCGGCACGGAGGAGCTGATGGCGCGCATCCGCGCCGCTGTCCGCCACACCCGCACGCCCATTTCGAGCGAGTCCGTCGCCAACACCGGCATTTTCAAGACCGGCGATCTGACGATCGACTACGCCAAGCACCGTGTTTACATCGCCGGGCACGACGCCATGCTCACGCAGAACGAGTACAAGCTTGTCTCGCTGCTCGGGCTGCACGCGGGAAAGGTCCTGACCTACGATTTCCTCATCCGCGAGCTCTGGGGTCCGAGCGCCAAGAGCGACAACCAGATCCTGCGCGTCAATATGGCGAACATCCGCCGCAAGATCGAGAAAAACCCCGCCCAGCCGGTCTATATTTTCACCGAGGTCGGCGTCGGCTACCGCATGGCGGAAGAAGCATAAAAATACAGCCGCCGGCTTCGCCGGCGGCTGTATTTTTTAAGTAAAAAGTAATAGTGAATAGTTAAGAAGTGAAGTGTGCCGCTTTGCGGCACATTTTTAATTTCGTCGGCGGAGCCGACTCCACACTTATTCACTCTTAACTTTTACTTATTACTTATTTTAGGGAAGCTCTGATTAAATCAGCGGCTGTGGACGGCGAAAGATTTTTCGTCAAGACAAGGTTTGGAAAATGGCGGAATACTTTGTGTATTTCCCATTTTTCGAACCGCAGGATTGGCGAAAAATATCTGTCTTCCGCGGCTGGGGATTTATTCAGAGGTTCCTTAGAATCCGTCGTTCGGCTGGTGGTAGATCAGGATCGGGATATGGTCCTCCACGTTGATGCGCTCATAGAGGACCTTCATGGCTTCCTTCGGCGTGTTGACACAGCCGTGTGAGCCCTTGGTCATATAGACGTCGCCGCCGAACTGCTCCTGCCAGTCGGCGTCATGCAGACCGATGGAGGAATCCTGACTGACGCTGACCCAATAGTCCACGAAATCCAGCCACGTCGGGCCGGAGAGCCATGCGTCCTCACATTTATAGAAGGAATAGTACAGCCCGCGCGGCGTCGCGCTGACGTAGGGGCTCCCGGTCACGATGTCTGTGTCGACCACCAGCTCGCCGTCCTGGAAATACGCCATATGCTGGTTGGTGATGTCCACCTCGATGTAGGAGCTTTCGATCGCGAACGGCTGTCCGTCGCGCGTGCAGGAAAACTCTGCCTCGACGCTTCCGCTCTCCATCTGCTCGAGCAGCGGAAGAAGCTCCGCGCACAGCGCCTCCTGATTTAATCGGTAGTCCACCGTCAGAAATGGGATCGGGATCTCGCCCTCAAGGAAGGAATCAAAAATGTAGTCGGTCTGGTACCGGTCATAGCGCTCCGCCCACTGCGCGATCTGCGCGGTCAGCGCGGCGGCGTCCGCCTGAATGCCCGCCTCCTCGTCATAGGAGACCAGTGCCCGCAGCGTGTCGCCGTCCAGCGTCAGCGTCTCGTCAAAGAAGCCGACCGTGATCTGTGTCTGCCCCAGCCGCTCCGAAAAGAGCGCCTGCGGGTCAAATTCCAACGTCTCCGCCGTGACCTCCGGCTGGACATAGCAGTCCAGCTCCGTAATTTCCAGCTTCGCCGCATCCGGTGCGTTCTCTGAGATCACAAGCTCGGACACGCGCTGCCGCACCGCGTCCGCTACAACATCCTCGCGCAGCTGCGTCCCGGAAACGGCGTCCGCAACGGTGAACACACGCCCATCAAAGCGCACCTCTGCGTTCTGCGCCGCCGTGCGCGGCTGCGCGTTCAGCGCCGTCAGGACGATGCCCGCGCTGAAGCCCTCCATCTCGACCGGCACGCGGACATTTTCCGGGTGCTCGCTCTGCTGCCATGCCTTCTTCTCACGCAGCGGCAGCGCCGCGAAGATCTCGCGGCTCATGCGGTCCGTCCCGCTGTAAGCCGCGTCGATGGACGCGAGCGTCGCGTCGAGCACGCCGAGCTCGCGCAGCGTGAACGTGCCGGTCTGAACGCCCTTTTCCGTCACGCTCAGCGTGGTCGCCTCCGCGTTCTGCACCAGCTGCGTGTAGCGCTCCAGAACCACGTCGTGCGCAAGCTCCGCCGCCTCCGACTGCCGCGCGGCGGCGGAAAAATACCATACGCCCGCGCCCGCCAGCAGAACTGCCAGCACGATCAGCACGGGGATCCACATTCGATGTTTCGTCATATCCGTTTCTCCAAAGCTCAAATTGAATTTATTATACCAAAGCCGACCATGTTCGACAAGAGCTTTCTCCCAGTGGGCAGCGCATATCTGTGAAAATCTGCGTTTTGGCGCTACACAAACGCTTCTGGCTGTGTTATACTGTGTTCTGTATTATGCTATTTTTAATATATTCATCAGCCGGATATTCGGGCATAAAAGAGGGCTATCCATGAACACACAGCATTTACAGTACATCATCGAGATCGAACGCACGCGCTCGATCTCTCAGGCGGCGGAGAATCTCTTCCTCGGGCAGCCGAACCTGAGCCGCATCCTGCACGATCTGGAGC
>CAKTVN010000241.1 GCA_934623545.1 uncultured Oscillospiraceae bacterium | reverse complement strand
GGCACTCTTTTCTCCACCATCTTTTCTCTTGCAAGAGAAAAGATGGTGCCGCCGGAGGCATCCCGCGCCTGCGGCGCGGTGGGCGGACAGCACCCGCAAGGGGTGTGCCGCATCCGTAGCGAGCCTGACGGCGCTGACGGCTGCGCAAAGCCGTCCGCCCCTACAAGCTTTCTGGCAAGACAGAAATAGGACCAAACAGCAAACCAGCGAAGCGTTTGCTGTTTGGAGAGGACGAGCAGCGCAATGGACGAGCCCTGCCGCTTGCGGCGGGGCGAGGGATATGAAGCTTGCGAGGACGAATGCCCGCGGAGCGACAGTTGCGGCGTCACCGCAAAAAACGGCACTGCGGTGCAATCGCAAAATGTCTCCCGCATCCTCCGGATGCGGTCCCCCGCGCACGCTGTGCGCGTTCGGCTACCGATTTTCTGCCGCGGCGACGAACAGCAGCGTCAGCCCGATATAGATCACGCACAGCAGCGCGACCAGCGCCAGCAGCACCACCAAGACCGTGCGCGCCGTCCGCTTTTCCCGCAGCAGCTTCCCACCCAGCGCCATCCCGCCGATCGCGAGCACCAAAATCACAACTGCAAGCCACAGAGGCATACTCCTCCTCCTTTACATCTACATCCACACCGTGCGGGGGTGCAGCCGCCCCGCAGTTCACTTCTCACTTGCTCCGGCGTCGACCGTGCCGCGCAGGAACTCGGCGACGGAGTTTCCGCTTCGCTCTGGGTCAAACACGAATGTCACCCCGTCCCGGCACCAGACGAGGTCTGTCTGCTTCCCACCGTCATGCAGGAAGGTCAGCCGGATATCGTCCTGTCCGTCGCCGTTCTGGTCAGTCAGCTCGCACGAGGCATATGCCGTCTGCGCGTCCTCGAGCGCATATGGATAGGGCAGCTCCGCAAAGATCTCCTGCTCCGCGCGGTCATAATACAGCACCGCGTTCTCCCGGAACACGCACAGCAATACCTTGACCTGCTCGCCGTCCACCGTCAGCACACCGCTGTCGCTGACCGTGCCCCAGGTGCGCCAGTCTGCGCCCGCGATGTCGCCGGACTTTTCCTCCGCCGCGCCGGGGACGGCTTCGGTCTCCTTTGCGGCGCGGCTCTGACAGCCCGCGAGCAGCACGCACGCGAGCGCCAGCAGCAGCGCGATCCACCGTTTTCCGTTCATATCAGCCTCCGCTCCGGGTCAGTCGAAATAATCGCCCCAACCCTCGTCATAATCGCCGTAGTCGCTCCAGCCGTCGCCGGGATCGGACCACGGATCGTAGTCGTCATAGTATTCGTCCGAGTGATCCCACCCCGCGTCGTTTGCCTCCATGTACTCGCCCGTGTCGTCGTCGATGTAGCCGTCGGAGCCGAAGGAGATGAACTCGTTTTCGTAGCCGTTCCAGTACCAGATGTCGCCGTCCTCGTCATACCAGTAGTACGCCGTGCCGTAATCGCCGGGATCGGACTGACTCGGCTGCGCGGGGACGGGCTTCGGCGCGGTGCTCCAGCCCGCGGTATAGGACACGGTCTGCATCATGTTGTTGCAGATGTCAAAGTAGTTGCGGATACGGTTTTCCGGCGCGAGCGTCACCGCCACGAGGGCATAGCCCGTCGGACCGTAATAGCGCACCTCCATGCAGCCGCGCACCGGATAGTCCGGTCCGTCCTGGAAGATGGAGCCGTCGAGCCACATATAGCCGGTCAGACTGTAGTGGTCGCCGTTGTCCTTGAAGTTCGAGCCGAAGGACTTGAGCAGATAGTTTCCGTACATACTGTTCATGAAATCGTCCAGCATCTTGACCATGTAGGTCTTGGCGATCGCCGCGCCCTGCGTCATATAGCTATCATAACCGGAAATGGGCTGGAAGGCAATCATAATATTGGAATAGTAATCCTCCGTCCCATCCTCCATGACCGCGTTGAAGCTCAGCGCGTTCGAAACGTTCGGATGCGCGTGCGCCTCCATCTGGATGGGATAATCGATCGATACGTTGGTGAAGCCATCCGGGAAATTTGCGGTCTGATTCAGTTCGTCCTCCGGCGTCGGCAGCAGCAGAATGAACTCGGACGCTGTGAGCGTGTTCCCGTCCGCGTCGCTCAGATCGCCGTAGGCGGTCTTCCAGAGCGAGGCAAGCCCGGTGCCGTCCTCCATGCACAGCGTGATGCAGTCCTCCTCCGTCACGACATAACCGGGTCCGACCTGCTCGCCGTAGAGATTGATGGCGACCCACTCGAAATCCTCATTGATGACAAAGTAGAACGGCTCGTTTTCCATCTTCCAGCAGCCGGCATATTCCGCGATGTCGGCGGTCTGCCCCAGCTCCTCCGCCGTATAGCCGGTCACTTCCTCATTAAGCTCTTCCTCATAGTCGCCGGAAAGCCCGTCATAATCCGCCGGGTCGTAGCTGCGCACCACATCGATGGGAACGTCATTCTCCGGCGGCAGGAAAACGACGTAATCGCCGTCTTGCAGCGTGAAATCCAGCTCGTCGACGCTGGTGTCATAGAGAATGTAGTTCTCGTCGTTGTAGACCAGGATGTTGAACTGCGGGATCTCGGATTCCTTGTACGAGCCGAGCCCCGCCTCGATGGTGTCGCCGTCGTAAAACGTCCCATCCACAAATTCCGTGTCCCATTCGGTGCTGGTCGACGGCGTGATACTGATGGATGAAATGCTGTGACCGCTGCGGTTGACGAGCGTGACGGCGACCGGGACCTCCTTCTCGCCGCACGCGGTCAGAAGCATGGTCAGCACGACCAGCAGCGCAAGCGCCAGCAGTCTTCTGATCTGTTTCATAAATGATCTCCTCCTCATTTTGTTGCTTTTTACATTCGGTCTGTCAAAACGCCTGCTCCGCCATAGACAAAACCTCGTCATGGCTCAGCTCCACGTTCCCAAAGCGGATGAAGATGCCGTTGGTCACGGCGCTTTCCCACACCTGCGGGCTTGAGAGCGCACGGAAGCGAATTTTGTCCAGATAGGGCTTCATGTCCAGCAGCAGGCGGCTGCCGGATACGAAATCGACCTGTAAAATGTAGTCGGGCAATGGCGTAACGGATGTGAGATACCTTCGGTTCAAGCGTGTGCCCCCTTTCCGCATAAATAAAAGTCCACCGTACCTTCATTGTACGGTGGA
>CAKTVN010000240.1 GCA_934623545.1 uncultured Oscillospiraceae bacterium | reverse complement strand
GTGAGATACCTTCGGTTCAAGCGTGTGCCCCCTTTCCGCATAAATAAAAGTCCACCGTACCTTCATTGTACGGTGGATCCTTGAAAAGAACGATTAACCAAAGGTTAGGAAAGCTCTGATGAAATCAACGGCTGTGGACGGCGAAAGATTTTTCGTCAAGACAAGGTTCGGAAAATGGCGGAATACTTTGTGTATTTCCCATTTTTCGAACCGCAGGATTGGCGGAAAAGCTCCGTCGTCCGTGGTCGGGGATTTATTCAGAGGTTCCTTAGGAATTGAGCAGCTGCGAAAGCCGCTGGCGCTTGGTACGCACATCGCCCTCGATCATCAGCTTGGAATAGATCTGATTGACGTACTGCTTGACGCTGCCCTCCGAAAGAAAGAGCTTTTCTGCGATCTCGCGGTTGCTCAGCCGCTGCGCCATCAGCTCCACGATCTCGCGCTCCCGCCGCGTCAGAACGGCGAGCGCCGCATGATGGGGCGTGTTCTCTGTCAGCCGCTCCTGCCGCGCCGCATAAGGGGCGCAGAGCGCCTCGACGCTCCGGGCAAATTCCGCGTTCCGCTCCGAGCAGTGCGGCAGCAGCGCGCGCAGATACCGGTGATTTTCCACGAAGGGCATCCGCAGCCCGTCCGGCTGTGCGTCCGAAAGCGCCTGCTCCAAAAGCGCCTGTGCCTCCGTGCGCTTGCCGAGCATCGCATAGGCGGTAGCCGTCTGGATGCGCACGTGCAGCCCGACCAGCGCGTAGTGCATCGCCGCACACACGGCAAGCTGCCCCTCACTGCGCCCGATCACCTTGGCATAGGCGCCCTGCGCCAGATAGACCTGATTTTCGATCATTTCCATCATAGGCTTTCCCGGCGCGAGGAAATGGACGGAGGAAAGCCGGTGCTCGGCGAAGAGCGGCGGGATGCGCGCCTCCTGCATGAGCAGCGCGGCGCAATAGGCGCACGCCGCGTCCCAGAGGTTGAGCCACGCCGCATTGTGCTGCCGCAGCAGCTGCGCGCGCCGCTCCTCCATGCTCTGCCGCAGCGCAGCCTCCGTACACAGCGACAGCCGCAGCTCCAGAAAATCGCAGCAGAGCGCCATATTTTCCTGCCCGTTTCCCTCGATCTGCGCATAGGCGCGCTCCAGAGCGATCTGCGCATCCGTGAAGCGCCCCTGTAGAAACGCCGCCTCCGCGCGCATGATCGTCTCCGCGCCCTGTCCGTGCCCATTCGTGATCTTATAATAGTGCGGCATACACTCGTCCATCTCAGAAAGCTCCGCAGCAAGCTCGCCCGGCGCGCGGTAGAACATCATCAAAACCGACGGCGAGCCGAAGGTCCAGCCGCCGCTGCTGCGGATGCTGATGGCAGGACGGGACATCTGCCGGCTCGCGCTGCGGTGCAGGCGGCTCATGGCGCGGATGTCGTTGTAGCAGAGGAAGCTCATGATGAGGTCGCACTCACCGAGCAGATCGCCGCGCTCGGTCTCCGGCAGCTCCGGATGCGTCTCGATCGCGCGCAGCAAAAGCGCCTTCAGCTCCAGCATCTTCGGGATGAGGCGCCGGTTGAACATACTGCGCATCAAAACCAGGATCGCCAGCGGGTGCGCCGTCAGCACCTCCTCCGGGCACCGCTCCAAGTCCTCCAGCACTGTCTGCGGATGCAGCGACGAGAGCAAAATGCCCGCGTCGCGCTCTATGACGCGCAGCAGCGCATCATAGTCCCCGCTGCTCCGGTAGGCGTCCATCGCGTGCAGATACTGCCCGCGCGCCTCATACCACTGCCCGAAGCGCTCCAGATAGTGCGCCTGCTTTTCCTCCGCAAGCGCCCGGAAGCACCCCTCCGCGCATTCCTTCATCATATGATGGAAGCGGAAGGTCACGCCGTCCGGAAGCAGCTTCACGAAGGCGTTCTGCGCTGTCAACCCGGCGAGCAGCGCTTCCGTGTCCGCATCCTGCGTGACAAAGCGCGCCATCTCCGCCGTAAACTCGTCGGCAAGCCCCATCACCGCCAGAAACTCCCGCTGCCGCGGCGGAAGCGGATCGATCATGGCGGCGGTAAACGTCGTATAAATATCGGAGCTGCGCTCTGGCAGCGCGCCGCGCTCAGAAAGCGTCCGCAAATTCAGATAGACCGCGGAAAACCAGCCCTCGCTGGAATACAGCAGCCGCTCGATCTGCCCCTCTGTAAGCGCCGTGCCGCAGCGGTGCGCGTACACGGCAAGCTCTGTATGGTTCAGCCGCAGCTGCTCCGTCCCGAGCTGATAGACCTTCGCCCCCAGCCGGACGATCTCCGCCGCCGGCAGGAAGCGGTCGCGGCTCGCGACGATCAGATGGACGTTCGTCGGCAGCCGGTTCGTGAGGATGCAGAGAAACGCGGCGGCGCGGCTGTCCGTCAGCAGATGGAAATCGTCGATGAACAGGTCGCACTCCTCCGCGCCGGACAGCTCGTGACACAGATCGTCCGCCAGCATCCCCGCCCCGGCGTCGTCCGCCGGACACGCATAGTCCCGCAGAAACGCAAAGCCCGCGCGCGCGAACGCCTCCTGCACGCTTCTCCAGAAGATCGCGAGGTTATCGGAATACACGCTGACGCGGATGATGCGCGCGCCTGTCTTCACGCGCTCCTCCAGATACCAGCTCACCGCCGTCGTCTTTCCGTAGCCCATCGGCGCGACGACCGTGGTGAGCCGGCTGCGCGCGATCGGGCGCAGGCTCTCCTGTAAGCGCTCGGATATGTAGATCGTATTCAGATTCCATCTGGCTCTCGGCATGACCGGCATCCTCCTGTGCGCTTCGCTTTGAGATCATTATACCGGAAGGGAGTGGGAATTTCAAGGAATGGCACAAATGTGGCGCTTCTGCGATCGCACCGCAGTGCCGCTTTATGCGGTGACACCGCAACTGTGCCTTCGGCGACCATATCTTTTCCCTCTTGCGGGAAAAGATATGGAAGAAAAGGACGCTGGGGAACGAAATAGCGCTTACGCGCGAAAAAACGATTCGTTCCGTTGTGCGTATTTCCGTTACACTTTCCGTAGTCCGAACGCCCTGACGGGCGACCGTAGAATCGGGTTTCCGCATCGCACGATATAGCGTGCGTGTCGTGACGTTAGCGCCCGTTGAATATTTGACGTATGAAATTCGGGG
>CAKTVN010000239.1 GCA_934623545.1 uncultured Oscillospiraceae bacterium | reverse complement strand
ACAAAATACCGTCCGACCTGTGAAGAGCGCGGTCATTATAACGACTGTCTTTCCGGATGGATGGGCGCGTTCCGTATGCGGACGATTTTGTCGCTCCGCGAAGAGGATCGAAAATATTTTGAATAAGCGAACGGTGCCAGCCGGTCTGACCGGCTGCTCCAATAAAAAGGAAAGGACCATAAAAATGAAAAAAGCTTTGATCGTCGGCGCCACTGGCGCCATGGGTACTTATCTGACCGAAAAGCTTCTCCGTGAAGGCTGGGCTGTCGACGGCGTATGCCTGGACCAGCCTGAAACCGCACTTCCCAATCTGCGCTACATCACTGTAAAGGACGCGCGCGACCCGGAGTTCATCCGTGAGATCATGAAGAATCACTATGACGCAGTCGTGGACTTCATGATCTACAATTCGATCTCCTTCCGCATCGCCTTCCCGATCTACCTTGCAAACACCGACCATTATGTCTACCTCTCCTCCTGCCGCGTTTACGCCAATGAGGAAAGCCCGATCCGG
The DNA here is from genome assembly GCA_934623545.1 of uncultured Oscillospiraceae bacterium. Taxonomy (GTDB): domain Bacteria; phylum Bacillota; class Clostridia; order Oscillospirales; family Oscillospiraceae; genus CAG-170. The sequence goes on along the minus strand of CAKTVN010000239.1, from coordinate 2,627 downwards.
GAATCCTCTCCGCAGCTTCTGGACGTGACCACAGACCGCGATCTGCTGTTCTCCGACGACTACTGTATGCACAAGGCGCGCGGTGAGGACGCGCTGCGCGCAAGCAAGTTCAAAAACTGGACGATCGTCCGTCCCTCGACGACCTATTCCAGAAAGCGCTGCCAGCTTCTGACGCTCGAGCGCAATCATCTGCTGCCGCATATCCGCTCAGGTGAGCCGGTCCTGCTCTATGACAAGGCAAAGGACATCCCCGCGTCGCTGACGTGGGCGGGCGATGTGGCGGAAATGTTCTACGGCATCCTGACAAACGACGCCTCGCTCTGCGACGACTTCAACATTACCTCCTCCGAATCGCGCACGTGGGGCGAGATCGCCTCGTATTATCACGATATTTTCGGTCTGAATTACGAGTGGGTCGACGAGGTCTCCTATCAGCGCTTCCGCGACCCGTCCTTCGACCCGGAGAAGAGTCTTGGCGCGATCTGGCAGCTGCGCTACGCGCGTATGTTCAACCGCGTCTACGACAACTCCAAGATCCTCAAGCTGACCGGTCTGAAGCAGGAGAACTTTCTGACGCTGTATCAGGGTCTGTCGCACGAGAAGGAGACCATTTTGGCTGATTGAATATGAACACCGAAAAATATGTCCGCCTTGTACAGGCGCACCGGTCCGAGATCCTCGCGGCAGAGCAGTACATCTGGGTGCATCCCGAGACCGGATACAGGGAATGGAACACAAGCGCCTATCTGGAGCAGATCTTTGAAAACGCCGGCTACACGCTTACAAAAGCCGGAAATATTCCCGGCTTCTACACGGACATCGACACCGGAAGACCCGGTCCGAAGCTTCTGATCCTCTGCGAGCTGGATGCGCTTTATGTGCCAAACCATTTCGCAGCCGTGGACGGCTGCGCGCACGCCTGCGGTCATCACGCACAGTGCGCCGCCATGGTCGGTCTTGCGCTGGCTCTGAAGGCGCCGGGCGCGCTGGATGGGCTCAGCGGCTCCATTCGGCTGATGGCGGTTCCCGCAGAAGAATGCATTCAGACGGAATTTCGCGCCGGTCTTCGGCAGCAGGGCGTGATCCGCTATCTGGGCGGTAAGGACGAATTCATGTACCGCGGTTACTTTGACGGCGTCGATCTGGCGTTCATGTTCCACACCGGCGGCAGCGGAAAAAGCCTTTTCGATGTTCACGCGGGCTGCAACGGCTCCATCATCAAGCAGGCGCGCTATGAAGGGGTCGCCACACACGCCGCTTCCACACCAGAGCTCGGCGTCAACGCGCTGTATGCCGCCTCATTGGGGCTTCAGGCGATCAATTCTCTGCGCGAGACCTTCCGTGATCAGGATCATGTCCGCGTTCATCCGATCATGACGGACGGCGGCGATTCCGTAAGCGTCATTCCGTCCTCCTCTGCACTCGCAATGATGGTCCGCGGCGGTTCGCTGAGTTCCATCCGGCAGACCAGCCTGAAGGTTGACCGTGCGCTTGCCGCCGGAGCGCTTGCACTGGGCGCGAGGCTTCATGTGACGGATTATCCGGGCTACGCGCCGCTGCACAACGCGCCGATGATGGTCGATCTTGCCGTGGAGGTCATGTCGCAGCTCGTCGGGAGCGACCGGACCCTGCGCACGAACAACTGGGGCTCCGGTTCCACCGATATGGGAAATGTCAGCTGCGTTATGCCGGTTCTTCATCCGTACATTGGCGGCGCGGCAGGCAAAAGCCATGGCGACGACTACCGCATCGTAAATCCGGAAAACGCCTGCATTGTCTCTGCCGAGGGGCAGCTCGCGCTGGCGGCGCGGCTTCTGGAAAACGACGCTGCGGCAGCCAAAGCTGTGATTGCCTCATATCACGCCCCCTATTCCTCCATCCGGGATTACCTCGCAGATTGGGACCGCTTCGGGAAATCGGAAGACCTGATCTCCTACGGCGATGGGCAGGCAACGGTGCGTTTCGGGTCAAACGGAGCGCGCTGCGCGCAAAGCAATGACCTGCGCTGACATTTCCATAATAAAAAACGGCTGAGCTCCCCTTTGAGGAGTTCAGCCGTTTGTTTTCAGGATCTGATGTCCGCCGCCGGAGCTTTGAATCGGCTGGAAGCGCGATCGTCTGTTTTTCCGCCGTTCCCAAAGCTCGCTGCTGTTGCAGCGGCGGTCAGGATGCTCAGTCCAACACGATGTCCTTTTTCTTGCCGCTTTTCTTCCTCGGATATTGCCGGATGCGGGTGACGAAATCCAGATTGACGATCTCCAGCTCGCCCGTCTTCTTCTCGATGACCATGCCGCCGTCATCGATCTCCGTTATCACGCCCTGTACGCTGCCGTCATTCGAGGTGATCGTATAAATGATGCACTCTTCTCCGATAAACCGTTTTGCCAGCTCTTTCATTTCACCGTTCTCCTTGTTCAGCTTTTTTTGATTCAAAATATGTCTGATCGCCGCTGATCTCCTTCGCCGCATGATCTGCGGGATGATCACAAGAAGGAACAGGGCGAGCAGGATATCATGCCTGAACAGGAAGCTGAATCAGAAATTGAATCGGAAACGCAGACTCGGTCGGAAGCGCCCGCCTATATTTTCCCGCTGGAGGACACAAGTGCGGAAGTGACGAATCCCTA
>CAKTVN010000238.1 GCA_934623545.1 uncultured Oscillospiraceae bacterium | reverse complement strand
GGCGATCTTGTCCCCGCCGCGCTGCACAATTCCTATCTGCCCGGCGGCGTGCATATCACGAAGGGCAAGCTCCGCGGCGTGGAGTCGAACGGTATGCTCTGCTCGTACAAGGAGCTGGGTCTCACCGAGCACGACTGCCCCGAGGCATATGCCGACGGCATCTGGATCCTGAACGACGAGGGCTGCTCCGTCGGTCAGGATATCAACGAGGTCATCGGCAACGACGACTCCATCGTCGAATTTGAGATCACCAACAACCGCCCTGACTGCTACAGCCTCCTCGGTCTCGCGCGCGAGACCGCAGCCGCCTTCAACGTCCCCATGAAGCATCATGAGCCCGTCGTGAAGGGCGGCGCAGAGGGCAGCCTTCCGGAGCTGCTGGATGTCGACGTACAGGCGACCGACCTGTGCCTGCGCTACACGGCGCGGATGGTCCGCAACGTAAAGATCGCGCCAAGCCCCAAGTGGATGCGCCAGCGTCTGCGCAGCGCAGGCGTGCGCCCGATCAACAACATCGTCGACATCACAAACTACGTCATGATCGAGTACGGTCAGCCGATGCACGCGTTCGACTACCGCTATGTCAAGGGCGGGAAGATCGTCGTCCGCCGCGCGGGCGAGGACAAGACGCTCACCACGCTTGACGGAAACGTCCGCGCGCTTCAGCCCGATATGCTCGTCATCGCGGACGAGAAAAAGCCCGTCGGTCTTGCCGGCATCATGGGCGGCGAGAACAGCGAGATCGTAGAAGACACCGTCGACGTCGTCTTCGAGTCCGCGAACTTCCTCGGCGCCTCCATCCGCAAGACGGCGCTCGCACTCGGTATGCGCACCGACGCGTCGGCAAAATTTGAAAAAGACATCGACCCGATGCTGACCGTCCCCGCCGTCAACCGTGCGTGCGAGCTGGTCGAGCTGCTCGGCGCGGGCGAGGTCATGGACGGCGTGCTGGACGTCCTCAACTACGTTCCCGAGGCTGTGGAGCTTCCGCTGGAGCCGGAGCGCATCAACGCCCTGCTCGGCACCGACATCTCCCGCGCGGATATGGTCGAGTATCTGCGCCGCGAGGAGATCGCGGTCGAGGGGGACATGATCAAGGTCCCGTCCTGGCGTCCGGATCTGCGCTGCATGGCGGATATCGCGGAGGAGGTCGCGCGCTATTACGGCTACAACCGCATCCCGACCACGCTGATGCGCGGTGCGACGACGCTCGGCGGCTACACCGAGGCAGAGGCGCTGGAAAACAGGGCGTGCGCCGCGGCGAGAAGCCTCGGCTACAGCGAGATCATCACCTATTCCTTCGTCTCCCCCACCGTCTTTGACAGCATCCATCTGCCGCAGGATACGCCGCTGCGCAATGCCATCCGCATCATCAATCCGCTCGGCGAGGATACCTCCATCATGCGCACCGTCATCCTGCCGAGTATGCTCGACATCCTTGCACGCAACTACGCCTATAAGAACAAGGGCGTCAAGCTCTATGAGATGGGTCGCATCTACCTTCCCGTCAAGGGGCAGGACCTCCCGAACGAGCCCAAGCGCCTCATCTTCGGCACCTACGGCGAGCATGAGGACTTCTACAGCATGAAGGGCGAGATCGACGCGCTGCTCTGCGCGCTCAATATGCCCGCGGCGACCTATGTGCAGACCGCCTCGAACCCCAGCTACCATCCCGGCCGCTGCGCGGAGCTTCGGATCGGCGGCGAGTGCGTCGGCGTGCTCGGTCAGATCCATCCGCTGGTCGCGGAAAACTACGGCATCGGCACACAGGTCTATGTCGCGGAGCTCGATTTTGCAAAGCTCTCCGCGCTTGAGCTTCCGGAGCGCGTGTTCCATGCGCTTCCCAAGTTCCCGGCGGTCACGCGCGATCTGGCGCTGGTCTGTGACGAAGCCGTCACGGTCGGCGCGCTCGAGGCGTGCATCACTGCGGCAGCCGGAAAGCTCCTGCGCCGCATCGACCTGTTTGACATCTACCGCGGCGCGGGCGTCGGCGAGGGCAAGAAGAGCGTCGCGTTCTCCCTCGAACTGCGCGCCGATGACCGCACGCTCACGGACGAAGACTCCGTCGGCGTCGTGAACAAGGTGCTCGCAGCGCTCGAAAAGGAGCTGAACGTCAAGCTCCGCTGAGCGCCGCCTCCCCTGCCCGCCGCGTTTTCAGGGATATTCCGTTGGTTTTTGAAAACTTGTAACATAATTGCAATGTTCAGGTGATTTACAACCGCGCACGGATATATTATGATAGGGGCAAGATATGGACAAGGGAGGGTAACCGTATGGAGGACAATACCATCAAGTTTGTGGTGCCGGACGACGCAGCCGGAGAGATGAAGGCAATTTTGACCGCTGTCTACAGCGCTTTGAGCGAAAAAGGCTACAACCCGATCAATCAGATCGTCGGTTACCTGCTGTCAGAGGATCCGACCTATATCACAAACTACAACAACGCGCGCAGTCTGATCTGCAAGCTGGACCGCGACGAGCTGCTTCAGGAGCTTGTCCGGCACTATCTGTTTGACTGAAGCGTTCTGCGGATCCGGGCGGCTTTCACAGCCGCCCGGATTTTCTTTTTCCCGGTCTGACCGTGCCGTATTGCCCTCGGGCGGGCGTTCTTTGTTGACATTCGGTCCGTGTTGTGTTACGATTTATAAAATCGTTATCGTATCAGGAGGTTTCTCATGGCAGAAGAAAAAGACCTTCTCATGTATAAAGGCTTCCCCCTTATGAGAAAGGATTCCATTGTTTACTACGGCTCCATGGCAGACTCGCACATCGTCATGCTTCAGATCCTGGAAACGGAAAAGAAGGGCGATGCGGACATCGCGACGAAGGTCTCCGTCGAACTCCAGCTCACCGACCCCTCCGTCCGCGCGAAGGACCGCATCGTGAAAAAGAGCGTCAAGGACGGCTTCTATACCGCACTGGACGTCGGCTGCGTGTGGCTCAAGCGCGCGCTTGCCGCCAAGTAAAGACCGTTTTCCGCCGGAGCGCATCGCTCCGGCGGCATTTTTTATTTTTTCGGCGGATGCGTATAATACTATTTTCTGATTAAATTCTTTAATCAGAAAGGTTTCGCCTTTGGCGTAACCGATTCCGTGATTTTGATAAAATCACGGAATCGCGTCTCATAATGATCTTCATATTAAAAA